>JAPPKV010000294.1 GCA_028819775.1 Gammaproteobacteria bacterium
CTTTGCGTTGGAATCGCACTTTGCGTTCAGGCTCATGTCGCATTGGACAAGGCTCAATCGCGTCGATGACCACCGGCTGTGGTAAGGTTCGCCACTTGGACGGGCCGCGGCCCACAGACGAGTTGGGTTAGGGGTATGGAAGTCACGACTGAGAACGACAACGGGACGCTGATTGCCAAGGCGGGTGGCCGGATTGACGGCACAAACGCCGCCGATTTCGAGAATGCGATGCAGGAGGCAATCGGCGGCAGCGAAGGGGCGGTCGTCCTCGACTGCGAAGAACTGTCCTATATAAGCAGCGCTGGCCTTCGCGCGATCCTGCGTATCGCCAAGGATCTCAACCGGCGGGCCGTCAAGTTCGTCCTGTGTTCGTTGTCCGATCCAATCCGCGAAGTGTTCCAGATCAGCGGCTTCGACAAGATCATCAACATCCACGCAGACCGGGGCGGTGCCGTTTCCGCCGTAGCTTCCTGACGCTTCTGTAGGCGACCGTATCGCGCCCGTTAGGGCGTGTGGCCGGTCGCATCGGCGCGCCGGTCCCCTACGGTTCGTTCGGTTTGTGCGTCCTTGCCAGCCTTTCGGTCAATATCTTGCCCAGTTCTTCGTGGCCACCCGCGAAGGCCCATCCGGCGGCCGTCCCGTCGTAGGTGTGGTCACGGAGCGAGAGGTCGGCGCCTCGCTCCAGCAACGCCTCAACCAGTTCGCGGTCGCCGTCGATCGCGGCTTGATGGAGGGCGGTCGCGCCGTCGCCCCGACGGGTGCTGACATCAACGCCTGCATCGATGAGAGCGAACAGCATCTTTCGTTCCCGTAGACCAGCGCATTCCACGACGGCTTGGGCCGCGATGTCGGACTCCGGGTTGAAGCCGGCCACTTGCTGAGGGTCGCGATCGACAAGTTCGCCAAGCAGTCGATGGACATCCGACACTCGGGCACCGCCCTTGGCGAGGGCGCTCACCATCGACACAGTCAATCCCGCATCCCTCGGGTGACCGCTGCTTGTCAGCAAGCCGACGGTGGTCTCGTCCGGGCCTCCCCGGTAGGTGTAGCAGGACGCGTTCGGATCGGTACCGGCGGCGAGCAGCGTGCCGATGACCTCGACCGCGTTCGCCGGCGTCTTCTGGCGATGGCCCTCGACGCCGTTGGCGCCGAGGTAGTGCAACAGCGTGCAGCGGTGGGGCCGAGAGGATCGGGCGTTGGCCAGGACCGGGTTGGCGCGCAATAGGCGGTCGAGGGTAACGACGTCCCCGTCGACTACGGCGTCCGCGGCACGTTCGAAAACGGCAGCGAAATCCGGATCGTCGTAGAGAACCGAAGGCTGGCTGGGACGATGCGGTGCCAGCCGTGCCGATACCACCGCGTCGTGCGACCCGTTCGAGCGGCGTTGGGCCACGTCGAACGGCGTCTCTCCCGCATAGTTCACGGCTTGGGTGTCGGCGCCTGCATCGATGAGGCGCTCGGCCGCCAAGGCGTTGCCTGCGCCTGCGGCCAGGTGGAGCGCATGGTTCCCGTCGTCGTCCACGGCGTCGGGATCGATTCCCCCCGCGAGCAGAAGTCGAACAGCGTCGTTGTTGCCCGTTCGAACGGCGCGGCAAAGCCAGACGTGGTCGATGGGCGTCAGGCCGGACGGGTCTTGCCCCCGGTCGGCGCGGCTTTCGTCACCGGCGAAACACGCCGAAACCCAGCGGTCAACGGGACGAATGTCGTCTTCCTTGGCACCACTTCGGCGAAGCAGGGCGAGGTGGGTGTCCCTATTGAGGCAGATGGCGACGGCAAGCGGCGAGCGTCCTCCGCGGTCGCGGAATTGGACATCGGCCCCCTTGCCGAGAAGAGCCTCGACGATTTCGGGGTCGTTGCCGAGGACCACGGCTTCGTGCATGCAATTGCCCTTGAAACCCCAGGTTCCCATCGTCCAGTTCGGGTCGGCGTCGTGATCCAAGAGCAGACGAACGAAGTCGAGGTCGTTGAGGGCCAGGCAGTGGGGCAAGGCGTGGCAGGCGTGCCATAGGGGGGGATGGTAGCCGAGCAGGATTTCGAGGCTCTCGAGGTCGCGATGCCGAACGGCCTCCCACATGGCGGAGCCTTCGTAGAGCGTCGGGCCATCGGCGATGTCGGCACCCGCTTCCAGGAGCAGCTTCGCGAGATGCGGATTGCGAGCGCGACCGATCGCCGCACCCAGTGCCGTGCGGTAGCCGCGGATGGTCGCCGATTCGCGGGTGCCGCTATTCGGATCGGCACCCAAGCCGAGCAGCGCTTTGGCAATGTCGAGTCGGCCAGATCGATTGGCACCGTCGCGAGTTCGGTAACGCGAATTCAGAAGGTAGAGGAGGGGAGGCCAGGCGTTCGGACCGGTCTCGGCATTGACGGTCCCGCCATCGAGGTCGTTGACCGTGTCGGGGTCGGCGACCGCTAGCCGGCACGGAATGGAGCGCGTCCACTCCGACGAATCGGCCATGATCGCATCGGCAACGGCATCGTTGCCGTTGAACGCTGCGTCGAGCAGCGCGTTCTCGGTAGAGGCGACCACTACGCGTCTGATCTAGGTGCGCCCTGGTCGGGCGTGCCTCCGTACGGGCGACGGTGCACCCTTCGGGCGCAATAGCGTCGCCCCTACGCGCTCCGGCCTGGCAGCGCTACCGTGATCGTCGATTCTGCGGTGGCAAGGCCGGCCTGATTCTCGTTGTAGACCTCGAGGTCCACCAGGTTCTCGCCGTTCTCGGTGTACTTGCGCCCCACCTTGCCGAATACGGTGTTGGTGTCGCCCACGACGTTGGGATGGCGAACGCGCGTCGTCATCCGCTTCAGCGTCCCGTCGTTCCCCATCCAGTCGGTGGCCATCTGTGCCAGCCAGCAGACCCGTTGCGGACCCCAGTCGAATTGTCCCGGCATGTTGCGGCGATGGCGGGCGTGGTCGGCGTCGAAACGCCCGCCGCCGCCAAGATCCTTGGACTCTTCTTTCTCCAATGCCGCGCGGGGGCTACGGCCCGTGCCGACCACGCCGTGGGTAAAGAGGAACAGCTCGGTGACCGTGTAGGTGCCCTTGTGGAGCGTGGGCACCTCCTCGCCTTCGACGACGTCCTCGAAGTGGCGAACTTGGCTGCCGCGCCGCTCGCGCTCGAAGACCAGCGGATCCGGGGACTCTTCGACGACCTGGGTCTTCTTCGCGCGGTCGTAGGCGATGGTCCGGCCGCCGCCCAGATTCTCGTAGCGCGCCATGAGTGTCTGCTTCGTTGCGACCAGTTCCTTGCGCTGGTTGTGGTAGCTCACCAGCGCCTCGCAAAGCACGAAGTCGCCGATCCGGTCGCTGTGCTTGCGATGGACGTCGACGATCTCCTCGGTCGCCGTGACGCGGTCCCCGGGCCAGATCGTCCGGTAGAAGTCGATGGCACCGCCGGCGTAGTTCATGGGGAAGTAGCTCGACGACAGTCGGCGCCCGTCGATGTTGCCGTTGATGGCCATGGCGACACCGATGCTCGCGCCGTAGATGAAGATCGGCGGTGCGGTGATCATACCGAACCGGCTCTTGGCCGCGTAGGACTCGTCTCGGTAAAGCGGGTTGTAGTCGCCGACACCGTCGCCGAAGCGGCGAATATTGTCGATGCTCGCGACCTTGCTGCCCAAAGGCGGCGTCCGGTAGCCGATTCCCTTGCGGTATTCGGCTTCGAATTCGTCCAGTGTCCTGATCATGGCCGGCTCTGCCATGGCCGTTCCCTCCTTAAGATTGAAGGGGGCGAACTTACTCCGCCGCCGAATGAGGTGTCAAAGCGCTTCGATTTGCGATACAACCCTATTTGGGGAGTGAACGAGAGAGGGAGCCACGCGATGGATCTCAAGGTAAACGGGGAGTTGCGGAGTCTCGGGGATATCGACCCGCAAACGCCCCTTTTGTGGGTGCTGCGCGACGAACTGGGTCTCGTCGGCACCAAGTTCGGCTGCGGGATCAGCCAGTGCGGCGCATGCACCGTGCTGGTGGACGGCCGGGCGGTCAAGTCCTGTTCCTATCCGGTGTCGACCGTGGGGAACGCCGCCGTGACGACTGTGGAAGGGCTCGCCGGCAGCGACGGCAGCCTGAACGCCGTTCAGCAGGCCTGGGTGGATCTTGATGTTGCCCAGTGCGGGTATTGCCAGGCGGGACAGATCATGGCCGCGGAGGCACTCCTGCGCGCCAAACCGAATCCCGGCGACGACGACATCGATCAAGCCATGGCGCCGAACCTTTGTCGATGCGGAACCTATATCCGTATTCGCGAAGCGGTAAAGGTAGCCGCTGCAACGCGACGGTCGGCGGCCGAAGCATCGGACGCGGCGGAATAGGGGGATACGCAAATGACAGCTTTGAACTACGCCGATATCGGCGACGTCGTACCCACCGTTACCGGTGAGCACGCCATGGCGTCCGACGCGAACGCAACGACCGATCTACGTGTCGGCAGGCTCGACCGTCGGCAATTCCTGAAGCTCACGGGGCTCGTGGGCGGCGGCTTGATGCTCTCGTTCACGATGCCTCGGGCATTCGGCAACTCGGCCGCGCTGCAACCGAACGGGTACATCAAGATCGACGCCACGGGCATATTGATCTACGCCAAGAACCCGGAAATCGGCCAAGGGGTGAAGACGTCGTTGCCCATGATCGTCGCGGAGGAACTCGACGCGGCTTGGGAGGACGTCGAGGTCGTGCAATCCACCATCGACCAGAGCCTGTATGGCGTGCAGTTCGCCGGGGGATCGATGTCCATACCCATGAACTGGGATGCTCTGCGACGGTCCGGTGCCACTGCGCGGGCGATGCTCCTCGGGGCGGCGGCGAAGCGCTGGGGGGTGGAGCCGTCGTCGCTTTCGACCCGCGACAGTCACGTGATTCACGAAGCAAGTGGCCGAAAGCTCGCCTACACCGAATTGGCGGCAGAAGCCGCAGCGATGCCGGTGCCCAATCCGCAGTCGCTGACACTCAAGGAGCGTGACCAGTTCCGGCTGCTCGGCAAGCGCATCACCGGCGTCGACAACGAGGCCCTGGTGCGGGGCGAACCGCTTTTCGGGATCGACCAGACGTTGCCGGGAATGAAGTACGCGGTCTACCAGAAGTGCCCAGCCATCGGCGGCAAGGTCGCCTCGGCGAATCTCGACGCGATCAAGGCGATGCCCGGCGTTCACGACGCCTTCGTCCTCGACGGTAACGGCAATGCCATGGAACTCCTCCCGGGCGTCGCCATCGTGGCCGACAACACTTTCTCGGCGATCCAGGCGAAGCGCGCGCTCAAAGTGGAGTGGGACGAGTCCGATGCATCGAAGGACAGCTGGACCCATGCCAAGGCCGAGGCGGAACGTTTGCGGCAGGAGTCCGGACCCCAGGTGGTGAATACGGGCGACGTGGACGCGGCTTTTGCTTCGAGTGCGAAGCAGGCGAGTGGTTTCTACACCTATCACTTCGTCAGCCACGCCACGCTGGAACCGCAGAACTGCACGGCCTGGTTCAAGGACGGGGCGCTCGAACTGTGGGCGCCGACCCAGACGCCCGCCCAAGGCATCGGCAGCGCGGCGAAGGTGGTCGGCATATCGCCGAGCAACGTGACGCTCCACCAGCTCCGCTGCGGAGGCGGTTTCGGACGCCGTCTATACAACGACTTCACCTGCGAGGCGGCGGCCATTGCGAAGCGCGCTGGCGTGCCGATCAAGCTGCAATGGACCCGCGAAGACGACATGGCCTACGACCTCTACCGGGCCGGCGGTTTCCACCAGATGGACGGCGCCGTGGACGACAACGGCAAGATCACGGGATGGCGCGACCGCTTCATCACGTTCACGAACGACGGAAGCCGCCCGGTGAGCGGGGGTGGGCTCAGCCCGGGGGTGTTCCCGGCCGGCTTGGTGGACAACGTGCGGGTAGAGCAGACGGCACTTCCTTGGAAGAACCGCTGTGCCGCCTGGCGTGCACCGGGCTCCAACGTGTTCGGATTCGTGGTTCAGAGTTTTCTGGATGAATTGGCGCACGCGGCGGGCCGGGATTCCCTAGAGGTGCTGCTCGAGGTTCTCGGGGAACCGCGCCAGATGGGCCGGCGGGGCATGCACACGGGCCGTGCCGCGGGCGTGGTCAAGCTGGCGGCCAAGGAAGCCGGCTGGGGCCGGGAACTGCCCGACGGACACGGCTTGGGGGTCGCGTTCTACTACAGCCACGCCGGACACATCGCCGAGGTCGCAGAGGTCAGCGTCAGCGACCAGAAACAGGTCAACGTGCACAAGGTGACGGTTGCCGCGGATGTTGGCCCGATCATCAACCTAAGCGGCGCGGAAAACCAGATGCAGGGCTCGGTGGTGGACGGCTTGTCGACCATGACGGGTCTCTCGGTGACGTTCGAGAACGGCCGTGTCCAGCAGAGCAACTTCGACCGGTACCCGATGCTCAAGATGCCATCGACGCCGGAGGTCGCCGTTCACTTCGTGGATAGCGACTACCCGCCGACGGGGCTTGGCGAACCGGCGCTGCCGCCGCTCGCGCCGGCGGTCTGCAATGCCATCTTCGCGGCGTGCGGCCACCGCATCAGGACGCTGCCCATCAGCGAGGAGGGCTTCTCATTGGCGTAGGGGACGGGCTTGTCCCCCCCCGTGCCCGTTGATGAGAGCACGAACCCGGTGGCGGGGCAGCCTGCGGGCGACGGCGCGCACTGCGGGCGACGACAAGCGACGCCCCTACGGATTGTCTGACATAATATGTCGTAGTTTTGCTGTAGGTTCGTTCACCGTGGGTTGAGGAAAT
>JAPPKV010000498.1 GCA_028819775.1 Gammaproteobacteria bacterium
GGCGCGTCGTGGTTTCCGATTGCACGCTGCTAGGTCGCCTGTTTCGCCAGCTTGCACGCCTTGTTGGCAGCCCGCTGCCGTTCGACGACACCATCGGCCCCGCCACCGTCGTGGTCATGGCGACCGGTCGGGGAAGTTCGTCATGGACACGGGTCTATCGCCGGAACGGTGGCCGGGCCCAGGCGATTCGCTCGGTGAAGCGGTTCGATGGTCCCACGGGACTCGAAGAGTATCTCGGCTTCGGGCTCTGCATGGCGTTGCGGGTGCGTGCGCAAAACGCCTCGCTCCTATTCGAGAGCGCGGGCTACTCCTGGGCGCTCGGGAACGTGCGGATTCCGCTGCCGAGCTGGCTGACGCCCGGCAGATTGGTGGTCCGCAGTACCGAACTCGCGGCACCCCGCTTCCGGTTCTGCCTCACCCTGAGCCACCCCCGTTTCGGCGAGGTGCTTCGCCAGGAAGCGGTATTCGAGGACCCGTCATGATTCCGCAGGAAGTCTGGTTGGTGGTCTCCCTCCAGGTGGTGCTCGGTTTCGCCGATGTCGCCGTGCACCACGAACTGATCGCGCGGCTGCCCTGGCGGTCCGGCGCCGCGCCGGAACTCCGCCTGCACGGCGCGCGCAACCTCGTCTACGCGGTGATCTTCCTGACGCTCGCGTGGGTGGTGCCGTTCGGCTGGACCGCGCTGATCCTGGCCGGACTCCTCCTGGCCGAAGCCACGATCACCTTCGTCGACTGGATCGTCGAGGATTCTTCCCGACCGCTGCCGGTGTCGGAACGGGTTCTCCATGGCCTGCTGGCGATCAATTTCGGCGTGCTGCTGGCGCTGGTGGCACCCATCATCTGGCAATGGCTGAGCGAGCCGGCCTCCGTCGAGTTCGTCGTTCGAGGCGTCTGGTCGTGGCTGGCAACCGTGGCCGCCGCCGGGTTGCTGGCCATGGCGATCCGGGACTTCGCCGCCGGACGACGGGTGGGCCGATTCCGAACCAGACCGCTGCCCTTGGACTTGCCGGACCGCCAACGCTGGCTCGTGACCGGTGGCACCGGGTTCGTGGGCCGACGATTGACCGAGGCACTGGCGGGCGATGGGCACGAGGTCACGGTTCTCACCCGGGACACCCAACGCGCTCGGAATCTCAGCGCCCCGTTCCGCGTGGTGACGAGTCTCGATCAGATCGATTCCAGCGAACAGATCGACGTGGTCGTTCACTTGGCGGGGGAACCCGTGGCGGGAGGACCCTGGACCCCGGCGAGACGGGAGCGTATCGAACGTTCCCGCCCGGAAATGGCGAAGCGGTTGATCGAACTCATTCGCCGTCTCGAAGTGAAGCCGAAGGTTCTGGTCGGCGCTTCCGCGGTGGGCTGGTACGGCGACTGTGGCGAAGCGGTGCTCAACGAGGGTGCCGACTACCGGGACTGCTTTGCGCATCGCAGTTGCGAGGCAGCGGAGGCCGCGGCGGCCGAAGCCGAACGCCTCGGCGTCCGCGTCGTCATGTTGCGGATCGGACTGGTCCTCGGGCGCGAGGACGGGCTCCTGGCCAAGCTGCTGACCCCTTTCGACTTGGGGCTTGGCGCAAGGCTCGGCTCGGGCAGACAGTGGATGTCCTGGATCGAACGGGACGACCTCGTACGGCTGATCGCCTTCGCCTCCACCCAGGAGGCAATTCGTGGTTCCGTGAACGCCGTTGCGCCCCACGCGGTCACCAATTCCGTATTCACCTGCGCCCTGGCCCGGGCCCTGCGTCGGCCTGCATGGTTCGCACTGCCTCGAGTCCTGCTAGTGGGTGTGCTCGGCGACATGGCGCGGGAACTCATGCTGGCGAGCCAACGGGCCGTTCCGGCCAAGGTGCTCGACAACGGATTCGAGTTCCGATTTCCCGAGATCGATGCCGCTCTCGCCAAGGCGCTGTCCTGATTGTCGATACCGATGGTCACCAAGGTCTACTACAACAGCGCCTGCCCGGTCTGCGACGCCGGAATCCGGTGCCAGCGCGTCAAGCTCGACGCCTGCCGTGCGTCGGTGGAGTGGATCGACGTACACGCAGACAACCAGGCAGCAGCCGAGATCGGCGCAGATCTGGAATTCGTCCGCGAGCGGCTGCACGTGGTCGACGCCGAAGGCGGGCTTCACGTGGGTGCCGATGCGATCACCGAGTTGATGGCGGCAACCCCTCGACGCCACTGGGCCGCCCGCCTGGTTCGGCTCCCGGTGGTCCGGCAATCCGCGCGTCTCGCGTACAACGCCTTTGCCGTCCTGCTCTACCGGTGGAATCGTCGTAGGAAGCGCTGGTAGCGACCTGGTCTTTCGGCGCTGGTGATCGAGAGGGTAGGCTAGCGCTTTCGATTCCTCGGAGCCTGCCATGAACGGCCCCCTTGCCGGGTACACCGTCCTGGATCTCACCATCGCCCGCGCTGGCCCGACCGCAGTGCGGCTTCTCGCGGATTGGGGTGCCGACGTGATCAAGATCGAAGCGCCACCCGCGGTGGGCGGCGCCATGACCGGTGCCCGGCGGGGACCGGACGAGCAGAACCTGCACCGCAACAAGCGGAGCCTCTGCATCAACCTGAAGGATCCGGAAGGCCACGCGTTGTTCATGACCCTGGCGGCGAAGGCGGACGTCATCGTCGAGAACTTCCGCGCCGAGGTGAAGCATCGGCTCAAGGTCGACTACGAGTCGGTCAGAATGGTGAACGAGTCGATCGTCTACGCGAGCATCTCCGGTTTCGGCCAGGACGGTCCGTACAGCAAGCGGCCCGGGGTCGACCAGATCGTTCAAGGCATGAGCGGCTTGATGTCCATCACCGGCGAACCGGGCCGCGGGCCTATGCGGGTCGGTATCGCAATCAGCGACACCGCCGCCGGCATGTTCCTGGGCCAGGGCATCCTGCTGGCGCTATTGCATCGGGAGAAGACCGGGGAAGGGCAGTGGGTTCACACGTCGCTTCTGGAAGCCATGTTGAACAAGCTCGACTTCCAGGGCGCCCGTTACACGATGCTGGGCGACGTTCCCGGCCAACAGGGCAACGACCACCCCATCGCGACGCCCATGGGCGCGTTCCGGTGCAAGGACGGCCACGTCAACATCGCCGCGCCGTCGGATCGGATGTGGAAGAGCTTCTGCGATGCCGTCGGGGCTGATTCGCTACTTGCCGACGAGCGCTACGACTCGGTGCGCAAACGTCGCGCCGAGAAGGTCGAGTTGAACGCGGAGATCGAGAAGGCGATTGCACACCTGCCGGTGGAGGAAGTCGTCGGGAAACTGAACGCGGCGGGCGTCCCTTGCGGCCCCATCGGCGACATCCAAGGAGGGTTCGAAAACCCCCAAGCTAAACACTTGGGTATGGCAAAGCGTGCCGTGCACGCCGAACTCGGCGAGGTCAACCTCATTCGTTCACCGATAAACCTTTCGCGCTTTCCGCACCCGGAGTGCTTCGACCACGCTGCGCCGGACCCTGGGGCCGACAGCGACCGCGTGCTCGCGGAGTTCGGCTTTGCGCCGAACGAGATCGAGGAACTGCGCGCCAGCGGCGCCGTCTACTGACGCACCGGTTTTCTCGGAGTTCCGTAGGGGCAGGGCTATCGCGCCCCAAGGGCGCGCCCCCGCCCGTATTGAACGCAGACGGAAATTCGGTGCGGGCCGGGACAAGCCCGGCCCCTACGAGGTCAACGCATCCACCACCGCGTCGACGCATTCGTCCGCCTTGGCGCGCATCTCGTCGTCCGTCGCGTCCTGGATGGGATGCGCGACGAACACGCGGCGCGCGTCGTTCATGCCGAGCGCCTCGGCTTGGGCCGTCGCCGCGTCGACGAACTCCGAAGAAGCGATGCTGACCGAGGGAACTCCCTGGATCTCGAACCATACCGTGTCATGCAAACTGCACGTGGTACAGGAGCCTCAGTCGGCTAGCGCCTCGATGACGAAGTCGTTCGTGTCGCGGATATCGCGCCGCAACGCGTCCGGCGCCGGCTTGGTGAACGTCGGCTTCGCGTAGCGGTTGATGGCGACATCCGGCAAGCGTTCGGCAAGCCGCGTCTCGAGCCGGTCGAGCAGGATGTTGCCGCGCGGCTTGGAGATGTCGAGCAGGGCGACGTTGCCCCGGATCGCACCCGGGCGCGGCGTCACGGTGCGCGCCACCGGCACCCGCTCGTCCGTGGGGTCTAGGATGGTGGTCATGGTTCCTCCTCCAGTTCCTTCTTCGTTTCCAGTGTGTCGGATTCGCAGCGGTGTCGGCAAGTCCGACGGCACGGGCCGCCACAAGGGCGGCCCCTACGGGTCGATTTTCTGGGATACCGGCATCGAGCCGATCTCGCCGCCGGCCCAGCCATGGAAGACCCCGGAGAACTTGCCGGCCTCGGCGCCCGCCACGACGATGTGGATATTTCCCTTGGAGGCGAACTTCGGCGTCGGTCGGTTGCGGCGCTCTTCCGGCATCGCTGCGAGGCGTTCCGGCGACAATCCGCCGCCGGCGTCCTCGGTGGATGCAAGTTCGGCGAGCGGACGGGCGGTCACCTTCTGGATCTGTTCGCGGATGTCGTCCTTGGTGAAGCCGTCGCGCTGCAGGGTGTCGACGTGCTCCGGCGAGATCACCAGCAACGCATCGCCCGCGTTGTGCGCGCGTACATGGTGCGCAGCTTCCATGGACAAGCCGAAACTACCCGCTAGCTGCTTGGCCGTCCGCGACGATTGATCGACGCACAGGGCCGGCCCGCTGGTCATCGCGAACACCGTGACCACGGAGTCCTCGGGCGCGAAGCCTCGTTCTACGTGCAGCGGTTCCCAGGGACTTCGCTCCTCCCATTCGGGGAAGCACATCGTGAACTTCATGGGATTGCCCAAGGTGGAGCGCTCGGTTCCCCCCGGCTTGGCACCGCCGATGTTGCGCACCGCCAAGCGAACAGCGCGCCCGATGGCGGCGTTTGCCCGGCTACCTTGCCCAAGCACACCGAGGCCCATGTTCATCCCGACCCGCTCGCGAATGGGGCCGTTGACGATCATCACCGGCGACGCGCCCATGGTGGTGGCGTTCACGCCATGGATGTTGAAGGTCTTGTTGCAGATCGCCTCGACGGTGGCGATGACCACCGGCAGGTACTCGGGTTTGCAGCCGGCCAGCACGGCATTGATGGCGATCTTCTCGACCGTGGCGGGCGCATAGTTCGGTGGAACCTCCGCGACCACCTCCTGGCTGTCCCGCCGGGTGCCGCCGAGCATCCTCAATACCCGCTCGGGTGTCGGGGGTACCACGGGCAGGCCGTCCGTGAAGCCTTGGTCGAACAGGAACTCGTGGACGTCGTCTGCGGGTGCAATCTGGATCTTGCGGGCACGTAGCGGACTGTTCTCTGACGCGGCCCGCAGGCGCTCGGCGATCACGGGATCCTGCGTCAGCGAACCGCAACCGGGACGCCACTTGGGCAGTGATTCCCAGTCCACGTCCGCGTTCGGCAAATGGCTCTCGAAGAATGCCCGCCATTCCGCCCGGTCGAAGCCGACCAGCCGGTCGACCTCTTCGCCATCCGCGTTCGCGGCCAGCACGAGCGGCACGGTCTCGACGTCGTATGCGAACGACACCTTGAGCGTCGAGTCGTCCAGGAGGGGCATCGAAAGCCCATGCCGGTCGATCAACGTGCGGTTGCCCTCCGCGGTCTGGCCCGCCGCGAGAACCGGCACCTCGCCGGCATCGTGGGCCACCTGCAGAAGCGGCATGACCAGGTTGCAGGTTGGACAATCCTCCTTGACGAAACAGACGAAGGCCGGCGAACCGGTTGGAAACGCCCGGTTCTCGCCCGCCATGTCGGCGAGTGAGAACGGAGGCAGAACACTTGCCATGGCTAGTCTTCTTTTCCGTCGGGCAGCATTGTCACTCGACTCAACTTCCGAATGCCGTCACAGGGCCTTCCACTTATCGGTCCGAGGTGCGCCTCGCTAGGCGTCAAGTCAGTGGATCTCGGCGGACTTGCCCTGCGCCTCGCGCAGCTTCTCGATGTTGAAGCCCGGCTGCTTCGCGGCGTTGATGATGACGCCTTCACGCCTTGCGATTCCGGCGGCTGCATCCATCACCTTGTCGGCAACGTCGTGGGGAATCACCACGGCGCCGTGCTGGTCGGCGTGTACGAGGTCGCCGTCCATGACGGTCATGCCGCAGACGTTGATCTGGGCGCCGAAGGAAACCACGTGCACAAAGGCGTGGGACGGGCCCACCCGATCAGCCAGCATCTGGAACCCGTCCGCCACGTCGGGCAGGTCCCGGACGCTGCCGTCGGTGATGACGCCGAGGCACCCCAGCCCTTTGTGGATGTTGCTGTTCACCTCGCCCCAGAACGAGCCGTAGCCGCGGGAATCGCCGTCGAGATCCTGGATCACGGAGATAGCCGGCTTCGGCCCGCCGGTGTCTATGTAGTTGTAGTAGTCGCCGGGCGTATTCCGACGATCCGCCGGATGCCGAGCGCGGATTGTCGCGGTGCGGGCATAGCCGACCATGACCCCGAGTTCGGGCCGCGTGCAGACCAGCGGTTCGACGGTATAGCCGAAGCCGCGCCGGTGCGATGCGACGACCTCCAGCGCATTGCAGACGGTGGGCGTATCGATGGTGGCGAGTTGCTCGAGCAACTCGGCGGGGTGTTCGGACATTTGGGATCCTTTAGCGCTCAGAGGAAAAGCATGCAGTGTAAACCCACCGTCCGCGTAGGGGCGACCCTTAGCCTTGTCCAATGCGACATGAGCCTGAACGCAAAGTGCGATTCCAACGCAAA
>JAPPKV010000071.1 GCA_028819775.1 Gammaproteobacteria bacterium
GCATGTGGAAGTAGTAGACGTTGCGCCGGTCCCAGCCCCGGATCGCGCCTTCCGCGAGGGTCAGGTCCGGATCGGCGACCACGAGATCGGGATCGAAGTACTGCTTGACACCAAGTCCGTCGCATGCCGGGCAGGCACCCGCCGGGTTGTTGAAGGAGAACATGCGCGGCTTGAGTTCGCTGATGCTGTAGCCGCATTCGGGACACGCGAAACGGGCGCTGAAGGTCAGATCCTGGCGGTCTTCGGCATCGAGGAAGCTGACCACGGCGACGTCCTCGCCGAGGTGCAACGCGGTCTCGAACGACTCGGCCAGGCGCTGCTGGGCATCGCCACGGACCCGCAGCCGGTCCACGACGGCTTCAATGGTGTGCTTCTTGTTCTTGTCGAGGTCCGGGGGGTGGTCGAGATCGGTGACGATGCCGTCGATGCGAGCCCGGATAAAGCCGTTGGCCGTGAGTTCCGAGAACACGTGCTGATGCTCGCCCTTGCGGTCCCGGATAACGGGTGCCAGGACCATGATCCTCAAGCCCTCGGGAACCGCGATGACCTGGTCGACCATCTGGCTGACCGTCTGCGCATCGAGGGGATGGCCGTGCTCGGGGCAACGCGGCTCGCCGACCCGTGCAAACAGGAGCCGGAGATAGTCGTAGATTTCGGTGATCGTGCCCACCGTCGAGCGGGGATTGTGGGAAGTGGATTTCTGTTCGATCGAAATGGCCGGCGACAGGCCCTCGATGTGGTCGACGTCGGGTTTTTCCATCATCGACAGGAACTGCCGGGCGTATGCCGACAGCGACTCGACATAGCGCCGTTGGCCCTCGGCGTAGAGGGTGTCGAAGGCCAGCGAGGACTTTCCGGAGCCGGACAGGCCGGTGATGACGACGAGCTTGTCCCGGGGAATGTCGAGGTCGATGTTCTTGAGGTTGTGGGTACGCGCACCGCGTACCCCGATGTTGCTGAGGCCGAGGGTTTCCGCCGTCCCGTTGTACAGGTGTTCGGTGCCCGCAGGCTCGGGCAAGGCGCTGTTTTTCTTCGACTTTGCGCGTTGCTTTGCCAAGCTCGGACACCTCGACATAAAACACCACAACTTACGCCGATGGCGCTCGACGGGCAATAGCGGGTTGCCTTCGACCAGACCTTTTTGTCGCGACCGGAATGGTCAATGTCTCACACGCGCTATGGCCAATTTCGCTAGGGTTCGCCGACGCGAAGGGCTTACACTCTTACATCTTTGACGATTGAGTCGGAGCGGACATGGCGAGCGGCAGTATCAACAAGGTCATTCTCATCGGCAACCTAGGGGCCGACCCGGAGATGCGCTACACACAGGATCAGAGTGCGGTTGCCAACCTTCGCATCGCCACCAGCGAGCGTTGGACGGACCGGGCTACCAATGAACGTCGGGAGCGCACCGATTGGCACCGGGTCGTCTGCTTCCGGCGCTTGGCGGAAATCTGCGGCGAATACTTGCACAAGGGTTCGAAGGTGTACATCGAGGGACAGCTCCAGACGCGTTCATGGGAGGGCCAGGATGGGCAGACCCGCTACATGACCGAGGTTGTGGCAAGGGACATGCAGATGCTCGACAGCCGGGGTGGCGGGGGCGGTTTCGGCGGCCCGGATGACGGGGGCGGCTACGGCGACCGAGGCGCGCAACGCGACCGTGGCGGCTACGGTGGCGACCAGCCGCCGAGGAGCCCGCCACCGTCTTCGCCCAAGCCTGCTGCCGACGCCGACGACTTCGAGGACGACATCCCGTTCTAGACGGTTGCGTCGCGGCAACGGCGCGCCAGCGCCGTTGATGGCGCGGAGTCGTGGGGCGGTGTTGTCGTGTCCCTTGGATTCCTGCGTCGGAACTCGTTACGCGAGAACCAAAAGAGCGACACCCAGGGCCACCCGGTAGACCACGAAGGGCGTCATGCCGATGCGTTCGACGAAGCGGATGAACATCGCGATGCAGGCGAAGGCGCTTGCGCCGGCAAGTACGAACCCCAATCCTAGGTGGATCCACGGCAGCGGCGTTTCGGGGCCGGCGTCCAGCGCCGTGTACATCGCCGCCCCGACGATGGCGGGAATGGACAGCAGGAAGGAAAAACGCGCAGCCGCGTGGCGGGTCAGGCCCAGTGCCAGGGCGGCCGCGATGGTGATTCCGGATCTCGATGTGCCCGGTACGAGCGCAATGGCCTGGGCGAGGCCGATGAGCGTCGCTTGCAGGTGGCTCGGCGTAGTGCCCTCGCCGCGGTGCCGGTCGGCGAGCCACAGCACGATGCCGAATGCGATCGTGGTCGCCGCGATGATGGTGGTCGACCTCAAGTGCGACTCGATGTGGGCCTTGAACAGAAACCCGACGACGACGATGGGGACGGTGGCGACGCCGATCTTCGCCAACAGATCAAGGTTGTCGTCCCATCGGCCGTGCATGGCCAGCGATATGCCGCTCTGGGCGAACCCCGCGAGGTCGCGACGGAAGTAGGCGGCTACGGCGACCACCGTGCCGAAATGGACTGCCACGTCGAACGCGAGTCCTTGATCGGGCCAGTCCGTTAGCGCGGCGGGAAGAATGAGATGCGCGGAACTCGAGACCGGCAGGAATTCGGTGAGACCCTGGATGAGCGCCAGGACGACGATCTGCAGGAGGCCGACAGAGGTTTCCACGCTCGAAGTCTACGGGGGCGGCACGCGGTTGGGTATCGCCGTCCCATTTCCATCGGGACTCCCAAGTCGGAGGTGATATGGTTGGAGCGATGCCCGAACGTCAAGAGATTCCGCTGTTTCCGCTGGGCCACGTGCTGTTCACCGGCGGCCGGCTACCTCTGCAGACTTTCGAACCCCGCTACCTCGACCTGATCGGACGATGCCTGAAGGCGCACTCGGGATTTGGCGTGGTCCTGATCCGGGAAGGTACGGAGACGTTCGGCGCCTCGGGACCGCCGTCGTTGTTCAGCATCGGCACCTACGCGCGCATCGTTGATTTCAGCCAACTGGCCAACGGTCTATTGGGCATTGTCTGCGTGGGCGACGGGAAGTTCCGGATCGAGCGATCCTGGGAAGCCCCCGATCATCTGGTGATGGCCGAAGTGGAGTTCCTTGCGGAGGAGCCGCAGAGCCAGCTGGGCGAGGAGTTTTCCTCGCTTGCCGATACGCTTCGCGTGCTCGCCAAGCACCCGATGATCGAGAAGCTTGATCTCGACGTCGACTACGACGATGCGCGGTCGGTCAGCTGGCGGTTGGCGGAGCTACTACCTCTGGAAGCCGAGACCCGGCAAAGCCTGCTTCAGATGCAATCGCCCAGGGAACGCTTGGTCGAGATTCGCCGTCTGATTGCAAAGTTGAAGGGCTGACGGCGGTGTGAAGGCGATTCTCGGCGGCACGTTCGATCCCGTCCACCTTGGCCACCTCCATGCCGCTCGGCGCGCGCGGGCGGCCTTGCAGATTCCGGCGGTCACGCTGTTGCTGGCGGCACGCCCTAGGCATCGGGCCGCACCCCAAGCGGGCATTCGTGACCGATGGCGGATGTTGCGTATTGCGACGCGGCGCGATGCCGGCCTGCTGGCGTCCGACCTGGAAGTCGTTCGGCCGGGCCCGTCGTATACGGTCGACTCGCTGACCGACCTCAAGGGTGGCGAGCCATTGGTTTGGCTGATTGGCCGTGACGCACTGGCGGACGTCCCGCACTGGCATCGCGCTGCCGAACTGGCAGCTCTCTGCCACTTCCTGGTGCTGGACCGGCCCGGTGCGGACGGATCCGCGCCGCTCGTCCCGCGGGGTTTCGAAAGGGTCGACGACTTGGCGATTCTCGCCGAGCGTCCGAGCGGTGGCCTTTACTGCCTGCCCAACGCCATGCTCGACATTTCTGCCAGCGGGATACGTCGGACGATCGCCGAAGGCGGCGATGCGGGTGCGTTGCTACCGTGCGATGTGTGGACATATATTGGGGAGCAGGGTCTTTATCGGTTCTGCGGAGTCGAACGTAGGCGGGATTAGGCCTTGAGGAGGGATGCCGTCGAGACCAGTGAATTGAACGACGCAGCGAGGCGTTTGGGGGCGCTTGTCATGGCCGCGGTTGACGACCGCAAGGGTGTCGACCCGGTGGCGCTGGACGTGTCCAAGCTGACCGAGTTGACCGACACCATGGTGATCGTGACAGGAACGTCCAATCGTCACGTCAAGGCGATTGTGGACAACATCCTACTGGCCGCGAAACGCAGCGGTGCCGAAGTCCTGGGTACCGAGGGTCGAGAACACAACGATTGGGTGCTGATCGATCTTGCGGATGTCGTGGTCCACGTCATGAGCACGGCGGCGCGACGCTTCTACGACTTGGAGCGCCTTTGGGAGCAGCCGGACCGGGCGTTCGACCAAGCGTCCGCGTCTCAAACGGGTGCGTCCGCCCAAGACGGATCATTGAGCGTTTGAAGCTCAGAATCCTCACCGTTGGGAAGGCGCCGGGATGGATCGACGAAGGGTTTGCCGAATATGCACAGCGAATGGCCGTGGAGCAGCTGGAGCTGGTCGTCGTGTCGGCCCGGCGCGGACAGACCGACGAACAGCGGCTCTTGGCGGCCGTGCGCGAACGCGAGGTGCCCGTGGTTTTGGACCGGTACGGGAAGGCCATCTCGAGCGAAGACCTGGCGGCGCTCTTGGCCGAATGGCGGATGCAGGGTCGCGATGTTGCGTTTCTTGTCGGCGGCGTCGAGGGATTGGGGGCGCAAGCCCGGCAACGGGCGGAACACGTGCTGTCCTTGTCCGACATGACATTGCCCCACCTTCTGGTGAGGGTCGTGCTTGCCGAACAGTTGTACCGCGCCTCCACGATCCTCGGCAACCATCCGTATCACCGATGAACAGAGCCCGAACCAAGGCGCAGATCCGATGACTCGTCCCTTCCCCGGTTGGCACGCCGCCAAGGGCATCTTCGACCGCGACCGTGCTCGACAACAGGCTCAACTGAAGGACGTTGATCAGGAGCGCCGCGATTTCGCATCGCGCACCTTGGTGGTGTTCTTCATCGTCGCCGTGATGTGTTGCGTCCTGACTGCGCGCATGGTGTGGCTCACCGTGTTCAAGCACGACGAGTACCGCACGATCTCGGAGGACAACCGGATTCAAATGTTCGGCGTGCCGCCGCCCAGGGGTCGAATCTACGACCGGACCGGCATCCTCCTGGCCGACAACGTGCCGGTGTTCTCGATCTTCGTTATCCCGGAACTGACCGACGACGTGGACGCCACGTTGTCGGCGATCGCGGCGTTGGTCGAGCTATCCGATGAAGAGATCGATGCGTTTCATACCTTGGCGAGCGAGAGCTTTCCCCACTCTCCCGTCCGGGTGAGACCGCAGATTACTCCCGAGGAGCGCGCCGTTATCGAGGTCAACCGTCACCGCCTGAGCGGTGTCCAGGTGAGGCCGGATACCGTTCGACACTATCCTTACGGCGAGGTGATGGCCCACGCCGTCGGGTCCGTCCGGCGCAAGACGGCGGAGGACATCCGACGGCTGGACCGGCGTCGCTACAGCCGCACCCAGTTCGTCGGGAAACGGGGTGTGGAGGCTTTCTACGAACACTCGCTGCACGGCGAACCGGGCTCGCGGCAGGTCGAGGTCGACGCGCACGGTCGGGAGCAACGCGAACTTGGCCGGAACCCGCCGGTCCCGGGCCGGAACCTCACCTTGCATCTTGACGCGTCGTTGCAGGTCGCGGCTGCACAAGCCCTTGGCGAGCGGCGGGGCGCGGTGGTGGCCATCGATCCGCGCTCCGGCGGAATCCTCGCCTTGGCAAGCGTGCCAGGCTACGACCCCAACCTGTTCGTTACCGGCATGGATCCGGCCGTGTACGACGAGTTGGTCATCTCGCCGAACAAACCGCTGTTCAACCGAGCCGCGAACGGCCGCTACGCTCCCGGTTCGACTTTCAAGCCCATCGTCGGCTTGGCGGCATTGGCACACGGGGTGACCGACTGGGAGCGCACGATCGTCGACAACGATGGGGTATACCGGTTGCCGAACAACCGCAGGGAATACCGGGATTGGACCTGGACAAAGGACAACCCCAGTGGCCAAGGCGTGATCGACCTCCACCGGGCGATCTACCGTTCCTCCAACATCTACTTCTACGGTCTTGGCGACAGGCTGCCCGTGGACTCGATTCCACGCTTCGCCGCCCAGTTCGGGTATGGCCGGGTCCTATCCATCGACGTCGCTGGCGCCGAGCCCGGACTGTTGCCGGACAGCGAGTGGAAGATGGGTGCCCGAGGCGAAGGCTGGTACCCGGGCGACAACGTGAACCTGGCGATCGGCCAGGGGGACTTGCTCGCCACGCCGCTTCAACTTGCCACCGTCGCCGCGATCATCGCCAACAGAGGCCGCGTCGTACGTCCCAGAATGCTGCTGAACAGTGACGCCGATCTCCCCGAACTCGAGAACGGCGAGCTGACCGTGGACTTCGTGGCGCTCGGCGGCATCGAAGCCGGTCCGGCTAGTGGAAGTCAAAACGAGCATGCGGGAACGCGACCGGGGGATGCGGGTCTCCGATCCGTCGATTGGCAGAGAATGGTCGATGCCATGGAAGCGGTCGTGCATCGGGGCAACCAAGGCTACCGGGAGAATGGCACGGCATGGGCGTACATCGGCCAGGACATCGCATACCGGATGGCGGGCAAATCCGGAACGGCCCAGGTCGTGGGAATCGCCCAGGGCGAGGAATACGACG
>JAPPKV010000311.1 GCA_028819775.1 Gammaproteobacteria bacterium
CTGCGTGGGCGAGGACGGTAGGTGGCTCAAGGACGCTCTCGCCGCTGAAGGTGTGGACGTGTCGGGCCTGCGGCTTGCCGAGGGTTCCTCCGGGCACGCGGTGATCCAGGTCAACGAGGTGGGCGAAAACGCCATCGTCATCTTTGGCGGGACCAATAGAACCCTCGTCGAGGACGACATGCGCACCGCGGTGGAGCGCGTCGCGGGTGACGACTGGTTGATGCTGCAGAACGAGATCAACGATCTCGATCTGGTACTCCGCCTAGCGGAGGAGTCCGGTTGCCGGGTGGCGTTCAATGTCGCGCCGGTCGATGGCCGGGAGGCAGGATACGACCTGGCGGGCGTCGGGCTTCTCATCGTCAACGAGATCGAGGCTTCTGCCTTGGCGGGCACCGGTGCGGTCGACGACGATTGGTCGAAGGTCATGGTGGCGTTGGCGGAGCGCGCTCCCAACGCGGCTATCGTGCTGACCCTCGGGTCCAAGGGCCTCGTCTATTCGGATGACTCGGGACTGGCGGCACTCCCGGCCTACGTAGTGTCCGCCATCGACGAAACCGCTGCTGGCGATGCGTTTATCGGCTATCTGATGGGCTCGCTCATTCGTGGCGAGTCGATGGAAGACGCCCTAAGAATGGGATCCGCCGCCGGGGCGCTGGCGGTCACGCGGGCCGGCGCAGCCAGCTCGCTACCTGGTTTGGCCGACGTGCGGTCGCTGGTACAAACCGGCGAGGTATAGCGCTCAGGGGAACTTCAGACCGGTTGCCTGTTCAAGGTCGGCGATTGCCTGGTCTTCCGTAACCACCTTGATGGTGACCATGCCCATCGCCCGGGCGGGTTTCAGGTTGATGCCGAGGTCGTCCAGGAAAACCGCGTTCTCGGGAGCGACGCCCAGCCGGTCGCAGGCCAGCCGGTAGATCCGGGGGTCCGGTTTGCGGATGCCTTCGACGCTGGATTCGACGACCACATCGAACTGATCGAGGATCGCGGCCGTCCGGGCGGCGCGTTCGGGGTTGGATGCCGGCGCGGTTGTTACCTGGGTCGGCGTGTTCTTCATGTTGTTGGTGATGCAGCCCACCTTGTAGTGCCGTTTGCACTCGGTCAACACCCGGGCCATGCGCGGCCGGAACTCCCCGGCGAGCAGGGCCAGGACATCCTTGCCGCGAACGCTGTGCCCGAGGGCCTCCGCTTCGCGCCGGAAGGCTTCGTCGAACTCGTCGACGTCGATCTCGGAGGACTCGAACCTGGCCCACGCGTTGTCGTGGATGTTCGAGGAATTGACCGTTCGTATGAAGTGCTCGGGAAGCCCTTGGGCAACTTCGAAGCGGTTGAAAGCCTCGAAGGGACTGGTGGTGAAGACGCCGCCGAAATCCCAGAGGACGGCTTCGATCATTGGGAAACTCCTTCGCTACCTGGTTGGCCTGCTTGCCGCCGTACCCGATGGTCGGGGCAACGAAATCGCAGTTTGCGGGGATTCGCCATGTCGGGCAACGGTGGACGTGGTCGCGAGGGAGGGGCGGGGGATAGTCGCGCACCTGGTCGGGACAGGGGATAATCGCCGCCGGTTCGACGAATGAGGCGGCGCACGACGCCGACTTGCACACTGCTTGAGCTAATCCGAGCCGGCGGTTGGCTGATGGTCCCCATTGGCCTTTGCAGCGTGGCGGCGCTCGGCATCTGCCTTGAACGGCTGTGGGCGCTTCGTGTTCGACGGGTGGCGCCAGCGGGTCTTCTGGCCGACGTGCAGCGTGAACTCGAAGGCGGTTCCGGGGATTCGAAACGCGTTGCCGAACTGTGTGCGGATTCCCATCTTGGCGCAATCTTCGTGGCGGGACTCGGCAGCGCTCGACAAGGCCGGGAGGCTATGAAGGAGGCCATGGAGGGTGCCGCCGCGACGGCCGTGCACGACATGGAGCGCTACCTGACCGCACTCGGCACGATCGCGGCGATCAGCCCGCTGCTGGGACTCCTCGGCACGGTGCTGGGAATGATCGAGGTCTTCCGGGTGCTTGTCGAAGATGGCATCGGGAATCCCGGCGTTTTCGCATCCGGCATCTCTGAAGCCCTGGTGACCACGGCGGCCGGCCTCGCGGTGGCGATTCCCGCCTTGATCCTGCACCGCTACCTGATGCGCAAGGTAGACGACCTTCTGGTGGTCATGGAACGCCAATCGGCCCGGTTGTTGGAACTGGTCTACGCGGACGGGGGCGGGTAGTGAAATTCACCCGTGCGCGCCGCAGCGGGCGCGGCTTCGCGGTGGTCGAGATCACGCCGTTGATCGATGTGATCTTCCTGTTGCTCATCTTCTTCGTGGTATCGACGACGTTCGTCAGGACGTCGGCGATCGAGGTCGACCTGCCGGATGCTTCGGGCGCGGTCGAGGAGACCGCGGCGGGCATCGAAGTCCGCGTGTCTGCGACGGGGGACTACGCGGTGAACGGTCAGGCTTTGGCGGAGACCGGACGCGCCGGTCTCCTGCGCGCCCTTGCCGGGGCCCGCGACCGATCGGCCGGCTCGGAACCGTTGCTGGTGATTGCGGCCGATGCGGACGCCCGGCACGAGACCGTGGTACGCGTCATGGACGTCGCCCGGGAGCTAGGATTGACGAACCTACGTGTTCTGACGGAAGCTCGCCCGCCCGCGCCGAACGACGAGGCCGACGATGGCTGACGCCGCGAAGCAGCTACCGGCAGCCAGCGCCCCGGCGGGCGCCGGCAATCCCAAGGACTGGCAGACCTACGTGCGATTGCTCGGCTACGTCGCCGACCAGAAGTCCTATTTCGTGCTGGCCATACTCGGATTCCTCGTAGCGGCGATGTGCGAGGCCGGATTCGCGACCGTGCTCGGCGTCATCGTCGACACCTTCGCCGCAGACGGCGAGGCCGCCCCGGCGACCGATGATCGCTTCACGGCGTTGGTTCACGGGGCCGTCCAGTTCGGCTGGGCGATTCCGGTGGCGATGCTTGTTCTGGCCCTGCTGCGCGGCCTCGGCGCGATCGCGGGCGAGTATCTTCTGTCACGGATTTCGTTCCGCGCAATCCATCTGATCCGTTCCCAGTTGTTCGACCGGCTGCTGGCCATGCCGAGTGCGTTCTACGACAAGAGCGCGCAGGGGCACCTGGTATCGAGGCTCACGTTCACGGCCGCGCAGTTGCGGGACAGCACCACCGACGCGTTGAAGATCATCGTTCAGGACGGTCTGAAGGTCGTCGTTCTGCTTGGCTACATGCTGTATCTCAATTGGATGCTAACCGCGACCTTCCTGGTCATCGCACCGGTAGTGGGGATGATCGTTCGGTACGCGTCGCGCCGTTTCCGGCGCATCAGCAAACGGATCCAGGACTCGATGGGCGATGTCACCCACGTCGCCTCGGAGGCCGTCGCCGCGTACCGGGACGTCAAGGTGTATGGCGGGGAGGACTACGAGCGGCATCGCTTCACGACGGCCAGCGACAGCAACCGCCGGCAGAATCTGAAGATGACAGCCACGAAGGCAACCAGCGCCCAGTTCATCCAACTCCTGGCCGCCGGGGGACTCGCGATGCTGGTCGCCTTGCTGCTTCGACCCGAAGTGGCCGGTGGCATGTCGCCTGGGGTTGTCATCGTCTATCTGGGCGTCGCCGGACTGCTGGCCAATCCCATCAAGCGGCTCTCGGATGTCAATGCGCGCCTGCAACGCGGTCTCGCTGCGGCGGTGGACATCTTCGCTCAACTCGACCAGGCAACCGAGGACGATGCGGGAGACCTCGACGTCGAACGGGTGGATGGGGCCATCCGCTTCGAGGACGTGTCGTTCGGCTACGCCGACGGCAAGCCCGTGGTCACGGACGTGTCGTTCACCCTGCAACCGGGTCAGACAGTGGCTCTCGTCGGTCGCTCGGGGAGCGGCAAGTCGACGCTGGCGAGCCTCATCGCGCGCTTCTACGAACCGACATCGGGCACGATCCTGCTCGATGGCGAACGGCTCGGGCGGTATCGGTTGGCCTGCCTGCGTCGCCAGATCGCCCTCGTGCCACAGCATGTCACCCTGTTCAACGACACTTTGGTCAACAACATCGCCTACGGGGGACTGGTGGATGCGAGTCGGGAGGCCATCGATACCGCGGTGCAGCGGGCGCATGCGGACGTGTTCGCCGAACGGATGCCGGAGGGGCTCGATACGGTGGTGGGCGACGACGGGGTATTGCTTTCCGGCGGCGAACGGCAGCGGATCGCCATTGCCCGGGCGCTTTTGAAGGATGCGCCCATACTGATCCTGGACGAAGCCACGTCATCCCTCGATGCCCACGCCGAGCGGCATATCCAGGCGGCCCTGGAAGAGGTGATGCGGGACCGAACGACGGTCGTGATCGCGCATCGGCTGTCCACGGTGGAGAAGGCCGATCTCATCCTCGTGGTTGACGACGGGCGGATCATCGAGCGGGGCGACCACGCCTCGTTGATGGCGGCCAACGGCGCCTACGCCAACCTGTATCGTTCGCATCTCGACGACAAGGGGACCCTGCAGGTCCCGCCGCGGCATCATCCCCTCGTACCTGTGGCCGACCGATCGAAAACCGGCTGGCTGGAGCCGCTGATGAGCGCGTGGTATGGGAGGCGGTTCTGGCCCCGCCTGCTTATGCCCCTCGCTGCGCTGTATGGGTGGGTCGTCAAGCGCCGTCGTCATCGGTTCCGGACCGGCAAGACGCCCTCCTGGCGGGCGCCGGTCCCGGTGGTCGTGGTGGGGAACATCACTGCGGGGGGTACGGGAAAGACGCCGCTGGTGATCTGGCTGGTGGCATGGTTGCGACAGCGAGGGGTGCATGCAGGTGTGGTCACCCGGGGCTACGGCGGTCGAGGAAGGTATCCGCTGGTAGTGACGGCGTCGACGCCGGCGGCGGCTTGCGGAGACGAAGCGGCGATGGTCGCCCGACGGGCCGACTGTCCGGTGGTCGTGGACCCGGACCGGCCTCGCGCGGTTCGCAAACTCCTGGAGTCGAGCGAGATCGATGTCGTGATCGCCGACGACGGCCTTCAGCACTACGCGCTTCAGCGAGACGTCGAAATCGCCGTCGTGGACGCCTCGAGGGGACTCGGCAACGGCCTATGTCTTCCTGCGGGCCCGTTGCGCGAACCTGCCCCGAGACTGCGCGAATGCGATTGGGTGGTGGCGAACGGTGGGCCCGCCGAGGCCGTGCCCGACGCCTCGACGATCGTTGCCAGGGCGACGGCCTTCGTGAATCTGGCGACGGGCGGCCGGATGGCACCGGATGACTTCGTCGCCAGTCACGGTCGCCATGTGCTGGGCGTCGCGGGCGTCGGCAATCCCAATCGTTTTCAATCGACGCTTGCCGATCTCGGGCTCTCGCCGCTGATGCGCTCGTTTCCGGACCACCACCGTTTCGTGGCAGCCGACCTCGACGCGGGCGAGGACACGGTGGTGGTCGTGACCGAGAAGGACGCGGAAAAGATCAAGCATCTGGACGGCCTGGGGGCCAACTGCTTCTACCTCGAGATCGAGATGGAATTCGCCGAACCGGTGGACGAATTCCTTGGGGACTTGCTGCGCTCCCGGGGCGTGGACCTTCGCGACACGACCGTGGTGGCCGTCGAATCCTAGTGTGCTATCGAGTGGTGATTCCGGCCCGTTTCGGGTCGACCCGGCTGCCGGGCAAGCCGCTCGTCGATATCGCCGGCAAGCCGATGATCGTGCGGGTGGTGGAACAAGCCATGCGGTCGAAGGCGACGGGCGTGGTCGTTGCCACGGACGACAGTCGCGTCGTGGACGCGTTGCGGGGGTCGGGCGCCGAGGCAATGCTCACTCGCGGCGACCATCGATCCGGTTCGGATCGTGTCATGGAGGTGGTCGATGCCAAGGGTTGGCCGGACGACGGGATCGTGGTCAACGTCCAGGGCGACGAGCCGCTGATTCCACCGGTCGTGATCGACCAGGTGGCGGCGCTGATCGACGACGAGTGCGAGGTCGCGACCTTGAGCGAACCGATCGCTGAACCCGGTGATGTCTTCGACCCCAATATCGTCAAGGTGGTCACGGATCAGCACGGGCGCGCACTCTATTTCTCCCGAGCGCCGATTCCCTGGCACCGGGACACGTTCGGCGGGCGCCTGCCACCCCGCATAGGCAGCGCTTGGCGACGTCACATAGGCATCTACGCCTACAGCGCAGGCGCCCTGAGAGCCTTCGTCTCCTATCCGCCTAGCCGGTTGGAGGAACTCGAGGCGCTGGAGCAGTTGCGTCTCATGGACCACGGCCACGCCATCGCCGTGGCCGAAGCCGAGGCCCCGGTGCCGGGTGGCGTCGATACGCCCGCGGATGCCGATCGGGTTCGCGACGTGCTGCGCGGCGTGGACTGACCCGTCGTTATCTCGGCTGCATCCGGATACCGCCATCGAGGCGAATGGTCTCGCCGTTTAGGTAGGGGTTCTCGATGATCTGCTGCGCCAGTCGCGCGTATTCCACATCGGCACCGAGCCGGTTGGGAAACTGCACCATCTCGATCAACGGCGCGCGGACCCGGTCGGGCATGCCCGTCACCATGGGGGTTTCGAAGATGCCCGGCGCAATGGTGCAGACGCGGATCCCGTTTCTGGACAGGTCCCGGGCGATAGGCAACGTCATGCCGACGACCCCGCCCTTGCTGGCGCTGTAGGCCGCCTGCCCTATCTGGCCGTCTAAGGGGGCCACCGAAGCGGTGTTGACG
>JAPPKV010000473.1 GCA_028819775.1 Gammaproteobacteria bacterium
CTGATGAAGCGAATCTCGACAGCCTTGCCCGGGCGCTGCGCAGTTTGAATGCGCGAGTCCGAGCCGAGGGAGTTCCCGATGGTTTGCCGTTTGACTGTTCGAGGCAGTTCCTACGCAACCTCGGGCCGGACGCGGTGCTCAATCTCACGACCAGTGCGGGTGATCTCGATCTGGCCTTCATGCCCGCCGGAACACAGGGATTCGGTGACCTGAGGCGGGACGCGGTGGCCATCGAGGTGTCTGGCACTTGCGTGCTCGTGGCGTCCCTGGCGGACGTCATACGCTCGAAAGGCGCCGCCGATCGCGAGAAGGACCGCCGAGCATTGCCGCGCTTGCGCCGATTGGAGGAGCGGCTGCGGTAGCGTCTCGATGTTTTTTTGAGCGTGGCAAGCGACATCAATCGGTCCTGCCTTTACAATCGTGGCCGAGTGTCCATGGAGGGGCGATGCGGGATCTGTTCGGCGAACCAGGCACGCCCGCGAACGGAGTCGACGTCGCCGGCGTCGACGAAGTCGGGCGCGGTCCGCTGGCGGGGCCGGTGGTGGCGGGCGCGGGTGCTTGACCCCGCTCGAGAGATAGACGGCCTCAAGGACTCCAAGGAACTCACGCCCGATCGACGCGAGGAATTGGCGGCAGCGATCCGCGACTGTGCCACGGCTTGGGCTCTCGGTCGCGCGGAGGTAGTCGAAATCGACCGCATCAACATCCTTCGGGCGACGTTGGTCGCCATGCGGCGTGCGGTCGACGCGCTCGCCGCGGACGTTCGCGTGGCCTACATCGACGGCAACATGGCACCGTCAATCGACGGCTGCGCAACGGTGACCGTTGTCGGCGGCGATGCCAAGGTTGCGGCGATCAGCGCCGCGTCCATCATCGCCAAGGTCGCGAGGGACGCGGAGATGGTCGCGGCCGGCGCGCGCTTTCCGGGCTATGGATTCGAGTGTCACAAAGGCTATGCAACGGCCGTGCACCTCGCGGCACTCAAGAAACTGGGACCGACGCCGCTGCACCGGCAATCCTTTGCGCCGGTGGGCGATGCGGCTCGGCAGCCGACATTGTTCTAGTGGCGCACCCAAGGACACGGGCTGCGGCCGTAGGGGACGGGCTTGTCCCGTCCCGCTGGGAATTGAGTCAAGTTGAGGCACCAGGGCATTGAGCGAGGTTGAGGAAATCGAGGCCCTCGAATCGGAGCAAGCCGAGGGTCGGGATTCTGTGTACGGCAGTGACGCCGGCGCCGCGCCGCGTCCGCGCTATCAGACCGGCGACGAAGTCGACGCGGACGGGTTCGTCCATCTTGCCGTGCACAGCGAATTCTCGTTGTCCGACGGCCTGGTCAAGGTCAAGGATCTCGCAGCAAGGGTTGCTGAACACGGCATGCCCGCGGTCGCCCTGACCGACCGCGCAAACCTGTTCGGGCTGGTGAAGTTCTACAAGGCCTGTCGGGAAACCGGCGTTAAGCCGGTCGTGGGCGCGGAACTCGACTACGAGGACGGCGACGGGGGCGGGAGCCGGTGCCGTTTGCTCGTCGCGTCGAAGACGGGCTACCACAACCTGCTGAGCCTGGTGTCCGCCGCATATACGGCTTCGCCATCCGATGCTGCCAAGTCGGCTCTTGCCGGTTTAGGCGGTCGCCAGGGTGCGGCGCACGGTCGCGTTTGCCGCCAAGCTCTGCTAGCCGCCGCCGATGGACTGATCGTGCTGCTCGGCACCGGGAGCGACGTCGGCGCAGCGATCGGTGCCGATGACGTCGCTTCCGCCAAGCGGCGTCTTTCCGAGTGGCAACAAGCGTTCGGTGATCGGGTCTATCTCGAAGTGGTACGCGCGGGACGGGAAGGAGAGGACCGTTTCGTGGCCGACGCGGTGGGCTTGGCGGCGGCTGCGGGCGCGCCCGTCGTGGCCTGCAACGATGTCCGCTTCCTGGCACCGGACGACTTCGAAGCGCATGAGACGCGTGTCTGCATCCAGGAGGGTCGGGTTCTGAACGACCCGCGGCGGGAACGGCACCACACCGTCGAGCAATACCTGCGCACACCGGACGAGATGATCGAGTTGTTCCGAGACCTTCCCGAAGCACTGGCGAACACGGTGGAAATCGCCAAGCGATGCAGCCTTGAGCTTGTGCTCGGCGAGCCCAGCCTGCCGGAGCCGCCGATCGACAAGGGCGCGACCTCGGAGTCGTTGCTGGCAACGCGAGCCCGGGAGGGTCTCGAGCGGCATCTTGAGTCGCTAGCCGAATCGTCTGCCGAAGTCGACCGGCATCGCTACGAAGATCGCCTAGACTACGAACTCGACATCATCACCACGATGGGTTTCGCGGGCTACTTCCTGATCGTCGAAGAGTTCGTGACCTGGGCCCGTGCCAATGCCGTGCCGGTGGGATGCCGGGGCTCGGGAACCGCATCCCTGGTGGCTTTCTGTCTCGGCATCACCGAGCTCGACCCGCTCAAGTACGACCTCCTGTTCGAGCGCCTGTTGAATCCGGAACGGGTGTCCCTTCCGGATTTCGATATCGACGTTTGCATGGAACGGCGGGGGGAAGCGTTGGCCCATGTGGCCGACCTCTACGGGCACGACGCCGTCAGCCAGATTGCGACGTTCGGCACCATGGCTGCGCGGGCCGTGGTCCGCGATGTGGCGCGCGTTCAGGACAAGCCGTTCGGGCTCGCGGACCGTTTGTCGAAGATGATCCCCGCCGAAGTCGGCATGACCCTGTCGAAGGCGGTCGATCAGGAGCAGGAACTAGCCGACTTCATCGCGCGCAACGAGGACGCGCAGGAAATCATGGACATGGCCTACAAGCTCGAAGGCACCGTCCGAAACGTCGGCAAGCACGCGGGGGGCGTGGTGATTTCGCCCACCACGCTGATCGACTTCGTGCCCCTCTACGCGGATCACGCAGGTGGCACGGTGGTCTCCCAATTCGACCTCTACGACGTGGAAGAAGCGGGCCTCGTGAAGTTCGATTTCCTGGGACTGCGAACATTGACGATCATCGACTGGGCGGTGTCCGCCATCAACGCGGAGCGGGAGGAGAGGGGCGAGGACGCGATCGACCTCGAGAACGTGCCGCTCGACGACGCCCGGACCTACGAGTTTCTGAAGACCGCCCACACGACGGCGGTGTTTCAGCTCGAGTCGGCGGGGATGAAGGAGCTGGTGGCGAGGCTCAAACCCGATTCCATTGAGGACATCATCGCCCTGGTCGCCCTGTTTCGTCCCGGACCGCTGCAGTCGGGGGCGGTGGACGACTACGTGGAGCGCAAGCACGGTCGCGCAGCCGTGCGCTATCCCCACCCCCGGCTGGAAGGGGCGCTGGCCGGCACATACGGGGTCATGCTGTACCAGGAACAGGTCATGACCATGGCCCAACTGCTCGCCGGGTTCACGCTGGGCGAGGCGGACCTGCTGCGCCGCGCGATGGCGAAGAAAAAGCCCGAAGAGATGGCCAAGATGCGCGCCACGTTCCTAGAGGGGACGACGAAGGAAGGCGTCGATCCGCGGGTCGCCAACGACATCTTCGACCAGGTGGAGAAGTTCGCGGGCTATGCCTTCAACAAGGCGCATGCCGCCGGATACGCCCTCCTGGCCTTCCGCACGGCGTACCTGAAGGCACATTATCCGGCGCACTTCATGTCGGCCGTCCTGTCGGCGGACATGGACAAGATCGAGAAGGTCGTGCCACTCGTGGACGAGGTTCGACGCATGGGCCTCGACGTGTTGCCGCCCGATGTCAATCGCAGTGCCTTCCGCTTCCGAGCAGCCGAGGCCGGCATTCGCTATGGACTAGGCGCTGTGCGCGGCGTCGGGGCCGGTCCCGTGGAAACGCTCGTTCGTGAACGCGGTCGCGGCGGTCCGTTCCGGGACCTCGACGACTTCTGTATGCGAGTAGATCCGCGGCGCGTCAACAAGCGGCTCCTCGAAGCTCTCGTTCGAGCCGGTGCCATGGATTGTTTCGCCTCGCCGGGCGAATCCATCGACTCGACACGGGCGCGGCTACTCGATGAATTGCCCGATGCGGTGCAAGGCGCCGAGCAGTCGGCGCGGAACGCGGAACTGGCCATCGACGACATGTTCGGCGGCGTCCCCAAACCGTCGGAGGTCACCAATGGGCGCAAGGTCAGGGCACTGTCAAAGCACGACCGCCTCGAAGGCGAACGGGAGACGCTCGGACTTTTCCTGACCGGGCACCCCGTGGACGAGTACCTCCCGGAGATCCGTCGATTCTGCCGCACACCGATCGCCGAGCTTCGGCCCGCCGACACGAATCAGACCGCAGTCGGGGTGGTGGTATCCAATCGCACGCGGCGCGGAAGGCGGGGCGCGATGGGCTTCGTGGAAATCGACGACAGGAGTGGCCGTATCGAGGCAAACCTTTTCGGCGAGGTCTACGACCGATACCGCGCCAAGCTGGAGAAGCACGCCATCCTGGTGATCGAAGGCACCGTGCAGAGCGACGAGTTCACGCAGGGCCACAAGCTACGCGCGGATCGGGTGATGACCTTGGACGAAGCGCGCAAGCACCACGCCGGCAGGATCGTGCTGCGTACCGCTCGGCAGGCCCTTGATCCCGGCACGGTCGCCGATTTGAAGACAATCCTTGGTCGCCATCGCAACACAGACGGCTGTTCGGTCGCTGTTGATTACGTCGGCGCGGGTGCCTGCGGGTGCGTCGTGCTAGGGGACGCCTGGCGAGTGGACGCCACGGACGCCCTGCTCGGCGAGCTGCGCGACGCTTTCGGCAAGGATGCCGTCGACTTGGGCTATGGCTCCTGACGACAGCGTCGAGCGGGCCCTCACCCAAACCCGAATTCTCGACGTTTTCCTCGACGGGACGCGCGCTGCGGGACGTCTGTGGGTCGCCTTCAGCGGTGGCGTCGACTCCACCGTGCTGCTGCACGCCTTGCGCACCGTTCCTCGTGCGGCAGCGATCCACATCGACCATGGTCTCGATTCCTCTGCACCGGATTGGGTCCGGCACTGCGCGGCGGTGGCGCGGGAATTTGGCGTGGAGTTCGAGTCGCGTTCCGTCCGCGTGGACTTCCGCGGCAACCATGAACAAGCGGCCCGCGCGGCGCGTTACGCGGTTTTCGGTGAACTGCTTGCCCCGGGCGATCTACTCGCCCTCGGCCATCACGCCGACGACCAGGCGGAAACCCGGGTCTGGCAGTTGCTCACCGGGCGCGAACCGGGAGGAATGCCCACCGAGCGCCGGTTGGGTGCCGGCTGGTTGGTTCGACCGCTGATGGGCGTCCGCCGCGAGCAGATCCTCGATTATGCGCGCCGCCACGGCCTTCGCTGGATCGAGGATTCCGCCAACGCCGATCTCGGTTTCGACCGCAATGCCATTCGCCACGGCATCTTGCGCAGACTTGAGGAACGCCATCCCGGTGCCCTCATGCGACTGTCGGCGCCGAGGCGCGCCGCAGTCGAGTGCCTGCGACCGTTGCTGGTTGACGAGGCCAGTGATCGGGGAGTCGAGGCATGGCTCTTGGCAGCAGGTCTCCCAACGCCCTCGAGGACCGTCGCCGAGATTCGGCGCCAGAGCCTCGCCGCCGAGGACCGCAATCCCCGTGTCCGCGTCGCTCCAGGGACATGGGCGTATCGCCACGGTGACGCATGGCACATTGTCGCGGACCGCGCCGAATCCGTGCCGAATCCGGACACCGCGGTTGCGGGCGTTGACATGGCGATGCCCGCTGGCGTGCTGCGCTGGCAGCCGGCGAAGTCGGGATTGGCCGTGGGGCGGTCCCTTTCGATTCGTTGTCGTCGGGGCGGCGAACGCATTCGGCCAGTTGGTCGTGGTTGCACCAAGACGGTCAAAGCGCTGTTCCAGGAATCGCACGTGCCGCCTTGGCAGCGTGCGGACTGGCCGCTGCTCTACGACGGGGAGCAACTCATGGCCGTGCCTGGTCTGGCGCTCGCCACAGCGGCGGTTGTCGCGAACGGGTGCGAACCCCGTTGGTCGCCCCTTCGAACGACCCACTAGCCAAACATCCTGAAAAAAACGTAGGGGCGACCCTAGGGGCGACCCTTGCGGTCGGCCGTCGTGACAGGTCGGCCTCGACGACGGGACGAACAAGCCCGTCCCCTACGAGCTTGCGCCCCTTTACCGGGCGCTGATCAAGCGAACAACGCCCCCACGCTCTCCCCGGTGTGAATTCGCCGGATGGCCTCGGCCATGAGCGGTGCCACCGACAGCACGGTCATCTTGTCGAGTCTCTTCTCGGGCGCGACGTCGACGGTATTGGTGACGGTCAGCGCTTCGATGGGCGAATCGCGCAGATTGTCGATGGCGTTGCCGACCAGCACGCCGTGGGTGGCGGCCGCCAACACCCGTCGCACCCCGGCTGCATCCAACGTGCGTGCCGTCTCGCAGAGGGTGCCGCCGGTGGAGATCTCGTCCTCGAACACAATGGCGTCCTTGCCGACGACATCGCCTACCACGTGGCCCTGGCGGACCTCCGTGTCGCTCACCCGGCGCTTGTCGATGATGGCGAGTGGCAGGTCTAAGCGCGTCGCGAACTTGCCGGCCCGTTTGGCGCCGCCGGCATCGGTGGCCACGATCACCGCGTTGTCCATGTCGCAGGACTCGCGAATGTGGGCGGCGGCAATGGGTATCGCCGTTAGGTGGTCGACCGGGATGTTGAAGAATCCATGCACCTGCTCGGCGTGCAGATCCATGGTGA
>JAPPKV010000018.1 GCA_028819775.1 Gammaproteobacteria bacterium
TACGGCCAGGCCCGTCGAAGATGTATCGGTAGGCGGTGCGTTCATTTCGCGGCGCATTCTGCGCGTTGCCTGATCGCCATGTCAAGGTCGCCTAGACCGCCGAGATGCGTCGTGTTTCGTTCCCGGCCAAGGGCTTGTCGAAACCCGCGTGTGGTATTCTGCTGCGCTCTTTGAAGCGGCGGAATCCCTAAGCCATGTGGCACCTCATCGAGGATTTTTTCGAGCAGGGCGTGGTGGTCAAGCTCTTTCTGGCCATCGGCTGGCTCGCCGTCGTGATCATGATCGCCAGCCTGATCAACCTGTTGTTGTTCTAGCACCGCACCCCGTCGACCGATGTGGCTCAAGTCGCTCACCGACGAACAGCGCGAAGCCCTGCTGGGGCTGGCCCACAACGTCGTCGTCTCCGACGGGATTCTCGATCCGAACGAGGAGGACATGCTCGACGAGTTCAAACGGGAGATGGCGTTGAAGCCCGATGTCGTCTCGGACTACCTGGAGCTCGACGGGATCGGCGAGATCTTCGACTCGCGCCGGGCCCGCACGGTCGCCGTGTTGAATCTGCTGCGCTTGTCCTACGTCGACGGTGCGTTCGAAATCGAGGAGGAATGTCTGCTGAAGGAGGTCGCAAGAGCGTTCGGGATCACCGATGCCGACTTCGCGTTGATGGACAACTGGGTCCGGCGCCTTGTTGGCTTGGAACGGGAAGCGCGCGATCTCATGGTGCCTTGATGCTTGCTGATCTCGCTGTTCAGGATGCCCCGTTGCCCAGCAGTACCCGTTTCGCGAGATTCAACGTCGCCGCGAGATAGTCGCTGCCGCCCCGGTCGGGATGCAGTTTCTGCATGAGGCGCCGGTGCGCATCGACGATGTCCTCTTTGGATGCCCCGGACGACAGGCCGAGGACGGCAAGAGCCTGTTCCTTGTCCATATCACGGTCCGCCGAGGGTCGCTGCCGCTGGGTATCTTCATCGGACCATCCGGGGTGCCGACGGTCCAGGTAGGCTTCGAGCAACTGCAGCGAGTCGGCCTTTTGAAGTTCGCCATGCAGCGTCCGGAGCGCCGCGAGATCGAGACTCGAGAGCCGCTTGCCCGCGAACGTTCCCGCGAGGACCTCGCCGTCCATATCGCCGCTGTCGTGCACGAGCGTCATCCGCAACTCGTCCGTGGCAACCGTCGAGGTTGATGGGCGGCCATTGCCGGATGGCGACGGGTTGGCGCCCTGCATCCTGGAACGAATGAAATGGCCGACCAGCGGTCCGAGGACGAGCCCCAGGACCCAGCGGAGCAAGGGGAGGGCACCGGCGAACAGCGCGGCGAGCCAATGCAGGCGTCCGCTTCCCGCCATGATCGCCAACGTGACGGCGAGTACGACCGCAGCGGTCCACCCGGCCTTGGAAAGGCGACGGGGACGACTGCCGGAGGCGAGTTCGCGCCACAACACGATGAAAGAGACCGTGCCGATGGCGATCGCAATGACGACGGCGATCATCGAGGCATCAACGGGGAAGCTGCGCGAGCATGTCCCGCGCAAGGCGATGTTCGATCTCGCGCAGGCCGGAGCGGCCGCGGGTTGCGTACCGCGCCACCGCGCCGAACAGGGTCCGAAGTTGATCGGCACTGCCGGGAGCAAACGGCGCGTAGGCACCGCCGGTAATGCGCGCGATATCCTTGAATAGCCGGGCGGCCATCGGATCGTGACCCTCCTGGAAGACGAAGAAAGGCACTTCAAACAGGGCAAGGCGCCCGGCGGCGGCGATGACCTGACCGTGGGCCTCCTCGCAGGCGTCGCCCACGAATACGGCGGCCTTGACACGAACGGCACGGGCTTCGGCCAGTGCATGGGCGAGTACGCGCTGGATCTGCGTAAGGCCGCCCCGACAGACGACACCGGTCATGCGCCGGAGCAGGTCCGGGGGAGAGGCGGACCACGGCGACGCGTGAAATTCCTCGAACCCCCGGTAGTAGACCAACTGCACGGCCAGCTCGCCGGAACCATCGCTGGTCGAGTTGTCCGCCGCGGCCTGAAACAATTCCGCGTGCAGGTTCATGGCCAGGTCCCAGGTGGGCGCCCGACTGGCCGTGGCGTCCATCGCGAATAGAATGCGATTCGGTTCCGTGTCCGTTCTTGCCGGCGGATTGGTGGCCCTCACGTCGGCTAGGAATCGCGCGACGGCATCGCGGGTGGCAGGAGTCTTGGCCAACGCTTTGCACCGAGAGACGAGGCGCTTATGATGCGTATGCTTGGCGTTTCGGGCAACACGTCTCAACGCTTCAAGGATCGAGGGGAGTGCGATTGGAACAGGCCGAGGTCATGCGCTGGCTGGAGGAACTCAAGGTCGAGCATCGCGACCTCGACGAGGTCATTCGGTACCTGATCGAGACCGGGCACAAGGACCATATGAAGGTCCAGCGCCTGAAGAAGCGGAAGCTCCGGCTAAAGGACTCGATAGCGAAGCTCGAAAGCCAACTCATTCCGGATCTCGATGCCTGACCCGGATACCTTTCTCACGGTTGCGATCTCCTCGCGGGCGCTGTTCAACCTCGATGCCTCCGATTCCATTTTCCGCAACGACGGCCTAGAAGCGTACAGGCGCTATCAGATCGATCGCGAGAACGAGCGGCTGGAACCCGGAGATGGCTTCCATTTCGTGAAGAAACTCTTGAATATCAATCGATTGGTCGGCAAACGTCGAGTCGATGTCATCCTTTTGTCGCGCAATTCGGCGGATACCGGCCTACGGGTATTCAACTCGATCAGCGCACACCAACTGGATATCGTTCGGGCTGCATTCTCATCCGGTGAAAGTCCGTACCGTTACGCTGCGGCATTCGGTTGCGACCTGTTCCTTTCCACGGAGCCGGACGATGTCCGCCAAGCGTTGCAGAACGGCATCGCGGCGGCGAACTTGCTGAGTTCGCGCAAGACCGAGAACACCTCCCAATCCTTGAGGATCGCCTTCGACGGCGATGCCGTACTGTTCTCCGATCAAGCGGACCGGATCTACCATGAAGAAGGCATCGAGGCGTTCGTCGAGTCCGAGGCCCGCGCTGCGGACCAACCGCTTGGTGGAGGCCCGTTCAAGTCGTTTCTGATGGGGTTGCACCGGCTTCAGGGGGAGTTCCCGGACACCGACTGCCCGATTCGTACAGCCCTGGTGACGGCACGGGGCGCACCGGCGCACGAACGCGTCATCAAGACCCTTCGTACCTGGGACATCCGTCTGGACGAAAGCCTGTTTCTGGGGGGACGCGAAAAGGCCGCGTTCCTTCGCGCATACGATGCCGACGTCTTCTTCGACGATCAGGCCGCAAACTGCGAGTCGGCGGCCCGCCATACGGCGATCGGCCACGTGCCGCACGGTGTTCGCAACGAGGGATCACAAGCATAACAACCTAGGTTATTATTCCATTTGCCTATACAAACCCACTCGATGCCGGTCCAACGACAAAAATGAAACTCCAGCAACTGCGCTACATCTGGGAGGTCGCCCACCACGAACTGAACGTGTCGGCGACGGCGACGGACCTCTTCACGTCCCAGCCGGGGATCAGCAAGCAGATCCGTTTGCTGGAAGAGGAACTCGGCATCGACATTTTCGCGCGCAACGGGAAGCGTCTGACCCGTATCACGCCGGCCGGGAAAATCATCCTCGACAAGGTCGGCGAGATTCTCCGCGAAGTGGCGAGCATCCGCCATATCGCGGACGAGTACCGCAATGAAACGCGCGGCACGCTATCCATTGGCACCACGCACACCCAAGCCCGCTACGCGCTACCGGACATCCTCCCCGGCTTGCGCCAGGCGTACCCGGAAGTCAGCCTGCACATGCGCCAGGGGACCACCGAGCAAATCGGGGAATGGGCCTCTGCGGGCGAAGTCGACTTCGCCATCGCTCCCGAAGTGATGGACCGCTACCCGGATCTCATCATGATGCCCTGTTATCGGTGGAACCGGTCCGTCGTTGTCCCTCAAAGTCATGAACTTGCACACCGGGTCTCTCTGGATTTCGAGGATCTGAAGCGCTATCCCATCGTCACCTACGACGCCGGATTCTGGGAGCGGCTTCCGGTCGCCGGGGACAGTGAGGCCGAACAGGGCGAGAACGTCTTCGATATCGCGCTGTCGGCTGTGGACACGGACGTAATCAAGACCTATGTGCGGTTGGGGTTCGGCGTTGGGATCATCGCCAGGATGGCCTACGACCCGGAGGAAGACAGCGATCTGGCGGCGATCGATGCGAGCAACCTGTTCAAGGCGAGCACCACGTTCATCGGTTGCCGCAGGGGAACCTTCATGCGTCAGTTCATGATCGACTTCGTCGGTGCCTTCGCGCCCCACCTTACCCCGGAACTGATCGAGCGCGCGTTCGTTGCGCCGAATGCAGTGGCGAGGGCAGCCGTATTCGACGGGATCGATCTGCCGGAGCGCTAGCGCCGAATAGTCCGACAGGCTGCTAGTGTGCCGTCTCGGAAAATGACTTGAGATATCGTATCAACCCAGACGCCTGCGGCAAGAACAGCCCAATGCTTGTTTCTTGGACGGCACATCCTCCATTTTCCGCCCATGGTGCAAGAGTAAAACCCCGTTCGATTCGTCGCCTCAATGGCGAGACCGTACGCTAGTCCACGATACGAAGCGGTTCCGCCACGTTCTGCGCGTGCAGGCCGCATTCCTTGTGTTCGAGGTTCTCCCACCACCAGCGGCCCTCGCGTTCGTGTTGGTGCGGTCCCACCGGCCGAGTGCACGGCTCGCAGCCGATTGACCGGTAGCCCTGGTCGTGGAGCGGGTTGTAGGGCACGTGGCGGCGCCGGATGTAGTCCCAGACGTCGCGTCCCTTCCAGTTCGCCAGCGGATTGAGTTTGCGAATTGCATGATCGGCGGACGAGAACGCCAGGTCGTCCTGGGATGTGGGCAAGCCTTCGCGGGTGATGCTCTGGTCGGCTCGCTGTCCCGTGATCCAGGCATCCAGTTCCCGGAGTTTCCTGCCGAGGGGTTCGATCTTGCGGATCGCGCAGCATTCGCCGTGGCCGTCGCGGTAGAAGCTGAACAGTCCCTTCTCGCGTGCCAGGCGCGCGACTTCGTCCGGGTCCGGGGCCAACGTCTCGATGGCGACGGCGTAGTGGTCGCGCACTGTTTCCATGAACCGGTGGGTTTCGGGATGCAACCGACCCGTATCCAAGCTGAAAACCGGCAGATCAGAACCGAGAATCCGAGTTCCCAGATCGATCAGCACGACGTCCTCAGCCCCGCTGAAGGAAACCGCGATACGCTCGAAGTTCTGGAATGCGTCCTCCAGGAGACCGAGGGCCTCAAGTTCCACGGACCTCCCCGCAGGGCCGGCCGCACGGATCGAAGGGGACACTTCGGTGTCCGGGCCCGCGATGTTCGAAGACGGTTCCGCCATGGTCCGACAACCAAGAGTGGTTTTGACCGACCGCGTAGCCTAGCAGTACCGTGTTTCGGCAAGAAATAACGTCTCGCCATATCCTAATGTCACCGTTGGTGACGCCGCCATGGCAGCGGGGCGTGCCCACGAAGACTACTCGCCGCGACACCGAGTCCGAGGCGCCCCGTCGGTCAGCGTCGGTAGTCTTCTGGACTAACCCTGTAGAATTGCCCGTTTTCGACCGGGTGGTTCGTTTGAACGTTCTGTGTCTCGACTTGGAAGGTGTCCTGGTTCCGGAGGTCTGGCAGGCGGTCGCCGAGAAGACGGCAATCCCGGCGCTCCGCAAGACCACCCGCGACATCCCCGTGTACGACGATCTCATGCGTGCCCGGCTGGCGATCCTCGAGGCGCATTCCCTACCGCTCGACACGATCCAGGAAGTGATTGCCGGTCTTGATCCGCTTCCCGGGGCGTCGGACTTCCTCGCCTGGGCACGCGAACACTACCAGGTGGCCATCCTCTCCGACACCTTCTACGAGTTCGGGATGCCGCTCATGGCCAAGCTCGGCCACCCCCTCCTGCTTTGCCACCGGCTTATCGTGGAGGGTGGGCGAATCGTGGGCTATCGACTGCGTCAGGAGGATCCGAAGCGCCAAGCCGTACGCGCCTTCCATGCGATGAACTACCGGGTGATCGCAGCTGGCGATTCCTACAACGACGTGGCGATGCTGGAGGAGGCCGATGTGGGCTTGTTCTTCGACGCGCCGCCGAGCGTCGTCGAGCAATACCCTTCGTTTCAGGCGGTCGCCGGCTACGACGAGCTAGTGACCGCCCTCGGACCACTCGCTTAAGGTGGCGCCCATGACTTCAGCCGGCAGCCGGTTTCGCGACGCGCTACGCGAAGAGAATCCACTGCAGATCGTCGGTGCGATCAATGCCTTTGCTGCGATCATGGCGGACCGGGTGGGTTACCGCGCCGTATACCTGAGCGGCGGCGGGGTTGCCAATGCATCCTACGGGTTGCCGGACCTGGGCATGACGTCGATGAACGACGTGCTGGAGGACGTGCGGCGGATCACCGCAGCGGTCAACGTGCCCCTTCTCGTGGACATCGACACGGGTTGGGGCAGTGCGTTCAACATCGCCCGAACGATCCGATCCATGATCCGTGCCGGTGCGGGCGCTGTTCATATCGAGGACCAGGTGTCTGCGAAGCGTTGTGGGCACCGTCCGAACAAGGCGATCGTTTCCGCCGGGGAGATGTGCGACCGAA
>JAPPKV010000321.1:0-3911 GCA_028819775.1 Gammaproteobacteria bacterium
GGGCCCGGCGAGGCCGCAACGCGTTTCTTCGCGACCGCCGAGATCGCCTTCTCGCGCATCCTCCGGATCCGGGACGTCGTGCTGGTCGACCAACGCGGCACCGGCGAATCCGCGCGGCTGAACTGCGGGGACGCCGCCCGCGAACTGTTCATTCCGGGTACGGGCGACCCGACCGCGCTGATCGATGCCGGCGTCTCTTGTCTCGGCAGTCTCGATCACGACCCGCGTTTCTTCACGACCAGCGTCGCGGTGGCCGACCTCGAGCAGGTTCGCATCGCGCTCGGCTACGACGAAGTCAACCTGTACGGCATTTCCTACGGCACCCGAGTCGCCCAGCACTACCTGCGCCGGTTTCCGGCGCGAACGCGCAGCGTGATCCTGGACGGCGTCGTGCCGCCCGGCCTCGCCCTAGGGCCGGATGTGGCGCTGCGCAGCCAAGCCGCGTTGGACGCCTTGTTCGAGCGGTGCGAAGCCGAGGCGTCCTGCCGGGACGAGTTTCCGGATCTCAGACGGTCCTTCGAGGCCGTGCTCGAGCGGCTGCAGGACGTGCCCGTGGAGATGGGTTTCGAACACCCGCGCACGGGGGAGAGGGTCGACATCGTGGTCGACCGGATGCTCGTGGCCGGCGTCGTGCGGCTGCTCGTCTATTCGTCGCAGACGGCCAGCCTGCTGCCCGTTCTGATCGATGCGGCCCATGCCGGCGACTACCGGGGTTTCGCGACCCAGGCGTTGCTGGTGAGCGAGGCCATGGAGGAGCTGTCGGTGGGGCTGAACTACGCGGTGGTCTGCACGGAGGACATGCCCTACGCCGGCCGCATGGACTTCGACGAACAGGCCGCGACCTACCTCGGTGCGGCGTTCGTGGAGGTCACCGCCGGGGTGTGCGAACACTGGCCGCGCGGGGTTCTGGACGACGATTTCCGGGACCCGCTCACCAGCGACGCCCCGGTGCTGATGCTGTCCGGCGAACTCGACCCGATTACGCCGCCGGCGTACGCCGACCAGGCTGCCTCCGGGCTGACCAATGCCGTGCAGGTCGTCGGTCGCGGCCAGGGCCACGGGATGCTGATGGTCGGCTGCGTGCCGCGCCTGATGGCCGATTTCGTGGAGGCTGCGGAACCGGGTTCGCTCGATCTCGATTGCGTGGAGCGCATCCGGCCGTTTCCGTTGTTCACGTCCCGTTTGGGTCCCGCGCCGTGATCGAGGCGGAGGGTCTCACCAAGCGTTTCGGCAAGGTTGAGGCGCTGAAGGGCGTCAGTTTCACGGCTGCGGATGGCCAGATCACCGGCTTCCTCGGTCCTAACGGCGCGGGCAAGTCCACCACGCTGCGCATCCTGTGCACCGTACTGGCAGCCGATGGCGGAATGGCGCGTGTGGGCGGGGTCGATATTCGGACCGACCCGGTCTTGGTGCGTGGGCGAATCGGCGTATTGCCACACAACTCGAACCTGTATCCCAACCTCACGGCGCGGGAGAACATCGCCTATTTCGCGGCGCTCCAGGGCCTCGCAGGGCGAGGACTCGAGGCGGCGGTGGATGGGATGGTGGCCCGCCTCGGCATCGAGCCGTTCGCCGACCGTCGGGCCAAGGGGTTCTCCCAGGGTCAGCGCATCCGCGTCGCGCTGGCCCGCGCCCTGGTCCACGACCCCCACACGTTGATCCTCGACGAACCCACGAACGGTCTGGACGTGATGGCGACCCGGGTGCTGCGCGAGGTCATCCGCGAGCGGCGCGACGCGGGCTGCTGCGTGCTGCTATCGAGCCATATCATGCAGGAGGTGGCGGTGCTATGCGACCGCATCGCCATCGTCGCAGCGGGAACCGTGGCGATGGAAGGCACCGCCGACGACATCCGCACGGCCACCGGTCGCGACGAACTCGAGGATGCCTTCGTCGATCTCGTGGTGGCTGCGGACGGCGAGCGCTAGCCATGGCGGGTCTCGGCGTCGTGTTCCGCAAGGAACTCGTCGACAGCCTGCGCGAACGCCGGGCAATGGTGTCCGCGCTGGTGTTCGGTCCGCTTCTGGGGCCCGTTCTCTTCGCCGTTCTCACGAGCTACGCCGTCAGGTCGCAAGTCGACGAAGCGGTGCGGCCCATCGATGTGCCGGTGATCGGCGGCCGCAGCGCGGAGAACCTGATGACCCACCTCCTCGCGCGGCAGATCGATGTCGACCACGACCGATTCGACGACGCGGGGGCCTTGCGCGACGCCGTGCGCCGCGGCGACGTGGAGGTCGGGCTGGTGGTTGCCGAGAACTTCGCCGAAGCGCTCGGCAGCGGCGCGCCGGCAAGGCTTTGGCTGGTCGCCGATACATCGAACCACTCGGCGCGGCCTTCGATGTCGCGCCTACGCCTGGCGCTGCACGAATACGGTGTCCTGGTCGGCGTCCACCGACTGGCGTTGCGCAGCATAGATCCCGACCTCGCCAAGCCCGTTGTCGTCTTTACCGACGACGTCTCGACGCCCTCCGGCCGCGCCATCCTCCTGCTCGGGATGATGACCTACTTCCTGCTGTTCTCGACGCTCCTGGGCGGTACCCAGGTCGCCATAGACACCACTGCCGGAGAGCGCGAACGCGGCTCGCTGGAACCGTTGCTGACGCTCGCCGTGTCGCGCGCGGTCCTGGTCTGGGGCAAGCTCGGCGTCACGTTCGTGTTCATGGCGCTGTCCCTCGTGGTGTGCATCGCCTCCTTCGCCGTCGTGGTGCGTTTCCTGCCGTTGACCGAGATCGGCATGGCGGCCAACCTGACGCCCAGCGTCTGCGTGCGGATCTTCGTCGTCATGCTGCCGTTCGCGGCCCTGGGCGCGGGTATCATGGCCCTCGTCGCGTCCCACACGCGATCCTTCCGGGAGGCGCAGACCTATACCAGCATCGCCATGGTGGCGCCGCCGTTGCCGATCGTGCTGGTGATCCTCAATCCCATGCAATCGTCGGCGCTGTTGATGCTCGTGCCGAGCCTCGCCCAGCACCTGCTGGTAACGGATCTCTTGAAGGGCGAGGGCCTGGATCCCGGGCTCGTGCTGCTGTCGGCGGCCGCTACGGTGACTTTCGGCCTAGCCTGCGCACTGGCTACCGTCCGACGCTACGGTAGCGAACGGGTGTTGATCTAGATTTCTGTTCCTAATCGTCCGAGCCGGTTCCCCGCCAGCGGATGACGCCCGCCAGATTGGAGAAGTCGTCCCGCCAGGGGCGTTGGTCGGTCAGGTCCAGCGCCTCCCAGTTGGCCTCGAGTCCGAGGCCGTCGAGCGTGGCCTCGTCGCGGGCGATGGCCACCCAGTGCGAGGTCACCGCGGTCGGATCGGCATTCTTGTCGATCTTGCTCAGGTAGCGTGTGCGGGCCCCGTAGCCGCCGTCGGCGACGGCACCGGCGACCACCGGTTCGAGGTCGAGCAGGCGGTTGGAGATGTGCGTCAGCAGCACGCCGTCGGAACGGAGCTTCGAGAGGTAGACCGCGAAGGCTTCGCGGGTCAGGAGGTGTACGGGGATGGCGTCGGAGGTGAATGCTTCGAGGACCAGCAGGTCGAAGTGCTCGGCCGGCTCCAAAGCCAAGGTGAGGCGGGCGTCGCCGAGTACGACAGTGGCGTCGGGATCGTGGCGCGCCATGATGTCGAAGTGCCCGCTCGCCAGCGCCAGCCATTTGATCAGCGGATCGATTTCGTAGTAGCGCCAGGCTTCGCCCTCCCGGCGGTAGTAGGCGAGCGCGCCGGTGCCGAGCCCGACGATGGCGACCGCCAGCGGCTGTGGCCGCTGCCCGACCCGGTCGCGCAGCCTGTCGAGCACCTCGACCGCAGGGCTGGACGCCGTGTGGTACGCGGTCGGCTTGACGACGCCGTCCGCCGGCATCCACTGGCCGCCGTGGTCGGTCGTGCCGTGGATGAGGCTGCGGGTTCGCGGATCGTCCGTTTCGGT
>JAPPKV010000321.1:4011-6616 GCA_028819775.1 Gammaproteobacteria bacterium
CCGCCGAGGGACAGATACAGATAGAACTCGGTGAGTGCCGCCGCGGGGGGACGGCGGCGGGCCAATTCGCCGTGGCAGGCCAGGGCGACGAAGAAAAACGCGCCGAGGTGTAGCGGCAGGTAGACGCCGACCGGTTCGCTCCAGAGAAACACTGCGGCGAGCACCACGAGGGTCAGGGACATGCCCCGGGCGGACGCGGCCAGCGGGATCAGGGGACGCCGAGCGAAGGCATTGACGAAGGTCAGAAGGTACAGCGCGAGCGGCACCACCCAAAGCAGCGGTGCGGACGCGATGTCGGTGCTGATGTGCGCCGTGACGCCGAGCAAGAGCGCCGACGGCACGGCGCTGTAGGCAATCCAGCCGGCGCGTTGCCGCCAGGAAACCGTTACCGTTTCCCGCTCAAGGGTCGCCCCCGACTGGACGGACATGTCCCGTCCCGGGCCGGGCGAGCCGCTGTGCCGCCAGAGGCTGGCGCCGCAGGAGACAACGCCCAATGCGAGCGCCGCGAAACCGAGGGACCATGCGACGGACTGGGTGCCGGTCGCGAGCAGCGGTTCCAGCACGAACGGAAACGCCAGCAGAACGGCGACGCTGCCGGCGTTGCTGGCCGCGTAGAGGAAATAGGGGTCGTTCGCGTGCGGGTGGCCGCCGAGCGAGAACCACCGTTGCAGCAGCGGCGCGGTTGCGGCGAGTGCGAAGAACGGTGCGCCGAGCGAGACGAGGAGCAGGGCGAGGAACCCGGCGGCGGGCGCGGCGGGGTCCGGCTGCCAGCCTTCGACGATGCCAACGGGCAGTGCCAGCAGCGCCGCCGTACCGAGCAGCAGCGCGTGGGTGGCGAGCTGGATCCGTACGCCGAGCCACCGGGTCAGAAGGTGGGCGTAGGCGTACCCGGCCAGCAGCATGGCCTGGAAGAACACCATCGCGGTGTTCCAAACCAGCGGCGCGCCGCCGAGTAGCGGCAGCACCATCTTGGTGAACAGCGGCTGGATCCAGAACAGCAGCGCGGCGCCCGCGAACACGGTGGCCGTGAACAACGCGGCCTGTGCCGTCTGGGGCGACGCCTGGCTAGGCATCGTCCGCCGAACCGGTGGCCTTGCGATCCGTTAGTCCGGCTTGCGCGCCAGCACGACGATGGACAGGCCGAACGGCAAGCCGAGTCGCCCGATGAGCTTCGTCTCCAGGCCGAACACGAACTCGAGCAGCCGGTCGAGCGGGGCCACGGTGCGCGTCGCCCCCGCCCGCGCACTGCCCCGGCGCATCCGGTCCGCCAGGCGAATGGCAAGCGCCGGGAGAAACAGCAGGCCGTTGTAGTACGATCCGTAGGCGACCGCGAAGCCGGCGGTGTCGAGTTTGGCGAGTAGCTCCGGTAGGCGGTAGCGGCGTTTGTGGTGCAAGGCCTCGTCGTGGCTCGACCAGAGGAATGCGAATGCCGGGACGGTGATCAGCAGCCAGCCGCCTGGGCGCAGGCACTCGGCTATGCAGCCGAGGGCTCCGTCGTCGTCGTCGATGTGTTCGAGTACGTCGAGCGCGGCGATCAGATGGAACTCCCCGAGGTCTTTCGTCTGGATCGAAGGCACGGCACCCCGCACGACCTCGACATCGTAGTGCCGAACCAGGTGATCCGCAGCGAAGCGGCTGGGTTCCAGCGCGGTGACCGCGCCCCAACGGGCAAGCAGGGGCAGGTTGGCGCCGGTGCCCGCACCGACCTCCAGAACGCGGTCGCCGACCGGAACGAATCGTTGCAGCAGCACCGACAGGATGCGCCGGCGCGTGCGGAACCACCAGTGCGTATCCTGCAACGCCAGCATTTGCCGGTAGGCTGCGGGTTCCATGCGCTGGCGTCTCGAGGAGCGTTGCGCCGGAGAGATCAGTCGCCGGGGCGATGCGCCGTCTCCCGCCGCCCATCGGCGTTGCCGAGCGTCGCGAAGGGCTGGCCGGGCGCGTCGTCGTCGCGGAGCAGGTACAGCGGCCGATCCTTGACCTCGCCGTAGATGCGGCCGAGATACTCGCCCATGATCCCGAGCGTGACGAACTGCAGCGACGACACGCCGAGGATCACGAGAATCGTCAGGTAGAAGCCGGACGGCGGATTGCGCCCCGACAGGAAGTATTGCCCGAGCAGCACCATGCCGAGCACCGTCGCTGCACCCGCACACACGAGGCCCACCCAGGTCCAGACCCTGAGCAGCGCGGTGGAATGGGAGACAACGCCGTCGATCGCCAGCGCGAGCAGCTTCGCGGCGCCGAATTTCGAGCGGCCCGCCGCCCGCGGGCAGCGCTCGTAGGGAACGCCAACGCTTGGGAAACCCGCCCAGGCGTAGAGACCCTTCATAAAGCGACGGCGGTCGCGGCATGCCCGGACCGCGTCGACCACGTCCGCGCCGATGAGTCTGAAATCGCCGGCGTTGAACGGGATCGCGGTGTCGCTCAGCCAGTTGAACAGGCGATAGAACCACGACGCGGTCAACCGTTTGGCCCATGAATCGCTGCGGCGGTCCACGCGCAACCCGTAGACGTTCTGATAGCCAGCGCGCCACAGCCTCACAAACTCGGTGATCAGCTCCGGCGGATCCTGAAGATCGACGTCGATGAACACGACCGCCTC
>JAPPKV010000437.1 GCA_028819775.1 Gammaproteobacteria bacterium
GAAACGCAACTCCAACCCCCGCGACTTGAATGGGGCGATGTTCCGTCCGGACCGCCCCGAATGCCCCGCAAGCCGGACATCACCGGGCGGATTTGAATGGGCGATGTTCCCTCCCCGGGCTAAACGCTCGGCACCGATTGAACCGGTGTTCCTTCGCCGGTTGCCAGCGATCCCGATGCCAAGCGACATCCCCGACAATGCCTAGGTCAGCGTCTTGAAGCTCGCCTCGTAGTGGGCTCGGGAGCGAACGTAGAACTCCGTGTCGATCGCCCGTGCGGTGTCGATCGAGGAGTGCCTGGCATTACGCGGGTGGAGGCCAAGCGCGTCCAGCGGCACGGAGCGTGCCCGCAACGTGCGGAAGGCGAGCACTTCGGGTGGCAGTTCGGCCGCGTCGTGGAGTTTCAGTCGCGTGGCAACTGCGCGCAGCTTGCCTTCGTCCACCACGTCGATGTGCGCGCGTACGCTGTCCTTCAGCAGGGCGTTGAGCCGCGTCCATACGCGCTCACGCTGGTCGTCGCTGTAGGCGTTCCAGCCGACGATCTCGTGCGCATAGCGTTTGCAGCCACGACACACGAGGTCGCCGTAGGTTGTTGAGCACACGCCCACGCAAGGCGTTCTGCGCAATGGCCGAGACGGCACGGCGGTCGCGGCGTCATCACCGCGGCCGCGGTCAGGCATGATTGTGGAGTTCGATCACGGTGGTGTCGCCGACGATCTCCGCGTCTCGGCGCCGCTTTACCCTGTCGCTGCGCGTCTGGGACAACTGGGTCAGGTAGTCGCCGTCGATGTCGCCGGTGACGTATTCGCCGTCGAACACGGAACATTCGAAACGCCTTAGCCTGGAGTTGCCCTCGGCAGCGGCGGCCACGAGGTCGTCGATGGACTGGTAGACAAGCCAGTCGACCCCGATGGCTTCGGCGATCTCCTCTTCCGTGCGGCCGTTGGCCACGAACTCGTGTGCCGCCGGCATGTCGATGCCGTAGACGTTCGGATACCGGACCGGCGGCGCCGCCACCGCCATGAAGACTTTGCGCGCGCCCGCTCTTCGCGCTTGCCGCACGATCTCACCGGTGGTCGTGCCGCGCACGATGGAGTCTTCGACAAGCAGGACGTTCTTGCCCTGGAACTCCAGTTCGATGGCGTTCAGCTTCTGCTGAACCGACTTCGCCCGCTGACTCTGCCCCGGCATGATGAAGGTCCTGCCGATATAGCGGTTCTTGACGAACCCCTCGCGGAACTTCACTCCCAGTGCATAGGCCAATGGGATCGCGCAGGTCCGGCTGGACTCGGGAATCGGAATCACGACGTCGATGTCGTGCACTTTTCCAAACCGGGCAAGGATCCGCTGCGCGAGCTTTTCGCCCATCCTGAGCCTCGCCTTGTAGACCGAGACGTCGTCCATGATCGAATCCTCGCGGGCCAGGTAGACGTGTTCGAAGATGCACGGCGTATGGGCTGCCGGCGGAGCGCAACGCTTGGTGACGTACGCGCCGTTGAGGTCGATGAAGATCGCCTCACCCGGTTGGATGTCCCGGACGAAATCGAAGCCGAGGATGTTGATGGCACTGCTCTCGGAGGCGACGATCACCTCCTGGCGATGCCCACCGTGGCCGTCCTCCACCTGCCTGACCCCGAACGCCAGCGGTCGGATACCGTGACGGTCGCGGAATGCCGCGATTCCGCGACCGTTGATCATGGCCACGGCCGCGTAGGCGCCGCGACAGCGACGATTGACCCCGGCAATGGCCTCGAACACGTGCTCCGGGCGCGGTTCGAAGACGCCGATCTTGTGAAGTTCGTGGGCAAAGACGTTGAGCAGGATCTCGGAGTCGGAGGTGGTGTTGATGTGACGCAATCCAGCACGGAACACATCCATCTCGAGGCGCTCTGCATTGGTGAGGTTGCCGTTGTGGGCAAGACTGATGCCGTAGGGGGCGTTGACGTACATCGGCTGCGCTTCCGCCGCGCTCGACGTTCCTGCGGTGGGATAGCGAACGTGGCCCACGCCCATGTTGCCGCGCAGGCGATGCATGTGGCGCTCTTCGAAGACATCCCGCACCAGACCATTGCCCTTGCGCAGGTTCAACCGGTAGGCGTCGTCCCAGGTCACCATGCCCGCCGAGTCCTGACCACGATGCTGCAAGGCGAGGAGCGCATCGTAGATCTGCTGGTTGACCGGGGAGGCGCTGACGATGCCGACTACACCACACATGTTCGTTCCTCCCGGTACGCCACCAGTTCGCCGCCAGCGCGGGGCTCGGCCATCGACGTGCAAGCGAAAACGGCACCGTAGGGGACGGGCTTGTCCCGTCCCGCGCCTGCGGTGGCATCAAACGCCCGCGCGTCGCGAATCCGGGCGACCGCAAGGGTCGCCCCTACGGGTCCATGCGAATCAACGGGTTGCGGGGTTGTTCCATGGGATGACTCCGTGGCTGCCGCTGTGCCAAGCCCTTCCGGGGATCCTTCAAGCGGATCTGCAATCGCATCCATCATGAGATCGAACAGTTCGATCACTTCATTCTCGAAGGTCAACAGGGGCGGTGCAATCAGGGACTCCGCCCACCAATCCCGGGATTCGGCGAACGGCCGCAGCAGAATCAGCGCAACCAGAACGACCGCGGCACCCCGTACCGTGCCGAACACCAGGCCTAGCGTTCGGTCGGTGCCGGTCAGGCCCGTCGACTCCACCAACCCGCCGAAAAACCGCTGTGCCAACGCCCCGGCCACCAGAACGGCGACGAAGACGATTGCGAAACCGATCGCGGTCTGCAAACCGGCGCTAAGGTCCAGTCCCAGCATTGCCGCCACTGAATCCGCGAACACGATTCCCAGCAACAGCGCCGCGGCCCAGATGGCCAGCGACAGCACTTCGCGGACCAGACCCCGCATCAGGCCGAACACGGCCGACACGACGATCACGATCGCCATCACGACATCGGCAACCGCGAAGTTCCCGATGGGCATCAGGGACTGAACCTCACCAACATGGCCTCGAAATCGTAGCGGCGGTCAAGCTCGGTCTTCAGCCTCGCCGCCGAGTCCCGTTCGATGACCGGACCCACCGCGACCCGGGCAGCCGGTTCGCCGCCGCTCTGCTTGACATGGGACGCGAAGGCCGCATAGCCGTCGCCCTGCAACCGCTCGACGAGGCGATCGGCGTTCTCCTGCTGACTGAAGCTCGCAACCTGAACGGCCCACTTCAGGTCCGCATCCACATCGGCAGCATCCTCAAGCAGGACGGGGTCGCCGAATCGCGTCCCCGTGTCCGTGGCGTAGCCGTCTTCGTCGACGACCGAGTCCAGCGCGTCCCGGGCCGCAACGACCGGCGTCATATCGGGCGGCGGCGCCACGTCCCGCTCGACCTCGAAGTCGGCCGGCACCATCGGGTCGAGTTGCATGGGTTCAACGCCGTCGCCATCGAACAGCATGGGTAGAAACACGGCTGCGACGGCGAGAAGGAACACCAGCCCCGTCAGGCGATAGCGAGTCTGTTCTGTCAACACGTTGAACGACGCGGCTTCAATGGGCTCTCTCTTGCGAGGGGCACGCTCCCCGGCTAAGGGCTCCGGGCTCGTTCCACGACCTGAACGACCGCGAGAATATCATCTTGGGCGTCGCCACCGCCAAGAAATAGCCGGAAATTCGACCGGTCGATGCCCCGATTCGCGGCCGCCTGCCGGTTGCGGAAGGGCATCTCAATGGATCCCCAACCTAGTGCGAACACGCTCGACGATGTCGAAGGAACCGAGCGCCATGATCACATCCGCGTCGCTTTCGCACCGGGCCAGAAGATGCGCCAACGCCTCGTCCAAAGAGCCCGCGAATGAGTGGGGATCGCACGCCGCCGAGCGCAGCGCAGAGCCGGCGCGGCCGCGCGGAGAAGAGGTATCGGCATAGGCGAACTCGGCGACCTGGGGTCGAAGGGCCGCGACGATGCCCGCGACGTCCTTATCTTCGAGACATCCCACTAGGGCCCGAATCGTCCGATCCGCAAAGGTGGACCGAAGCCGGTCGCCCAGGAATGCCGCCGCGTGGGGGTTGTGGGCGACGTCGAGGATCCAGGTGCGACCGCCGTGTTCGACGATCTCGAGACGGCCCGGATTGCGGACCGTCCGTTCAGCCCGCGTAACCGTGCGCTGGGCCAAAGCACATCCGGCTTGGCTGACGGCCGTCGCGGCCGTCGCGGCGTTGACCGGGTCCACGGCCGACAGGCCGAGTTCGAACGTTCGACGGTGTCCGTCGCGCGGGCGAACCCAAAGCTGTCCATCGCGTTGGCCAAAGTCCCGCGTCGCGACCAGAAGGGGCGCACCAAGCTCGCCGGCGCGTCCGGGAATCGACGCCGGCGGGTTCGGATCGCCGCACACAACGGGTACGCCGGGACGCATGACCCCGGCTTTCTCCCGGCCGATGCTCTCGCGGGTCTCGCCGAGGTACTCCTGGTGGTCGAGTCCAATGCTGGTGATCACCGCGACGTCCCCATCCACGATGTTGACCGCGTCCAGTCGACCGCCGAGCCCGACCTCGAGGACGGCATAGTCGAGGGCGTTCCGCGACATCACGAGCAAGGCGGCCAAGGTCGCGTATTCGAAATACGACAAGTCGACACCGCCGCGTCGCGACTCGACGGACTCCAAGGCGTCGACGATGGTCTCGTCATCGACTTCCCGACCGTTGATGCGGATGCGTTCGTTGAACCGGTGGAGATGCGGCGACGTGGTCGTTCCGACGCTATGCCCGGCGGCCAGGAGCAGGTGTTCCGCAAAGGCTGTCGTCGAGCCCTTGCCATTCGTGCCGGCGACCACGAGCGTCTTGGCGGCAGGCCGCACGACGCCCAAACGGTCGGCCACGACGCGGACCCGGTCCAACCCGCGCTCAACACCGCGCGGATGCTCAACACCGATCCTGTCGAGCCAAGCGGCGAGCGTTGGCGTTTCCACTAATTCAGGGCGTCCCGAATCTCGCGGACCTGCGCCTGCAGGCGATCCGGAATGCTGGCAGCGGCCGTGCATCCCATGGTCTCGACCAAGGCACTGCCGACGACGACCCCATCGGCATGGGGTGCGATACCGGCGGCGGACGCGCCGTCCTTGATCCCGAAACCCACCAGCACCGGCAGCCCACGGGCGGCGGCACGGACGTCGGTGAGACGTTTGGCGACCGCCCGGGCATCGGCACGGCGTGCCCCGGTGACGCCCTTGTAGCTCACGTAGTAGAGGAACCCCGATCCCTGAGCCGCGATATAGGCCGCACGCTCCGGCGTAGTGGTTGGCGCGACCAGCAAGACCAGGTCCATGTGCCGCCTAAGCAGCGCGCCTCGAAATGTGCCCGCTTCTTCCGCTGGCAGGTTTACCACGATGACGCCATCCACGCCTGCGTGCGCCGCCCGCTTGCAGAACGCCTCGTAGCCCATCCTTAGGAAAGGGTTCAGATAGCCCATCAGGACCACCGGCGTGTCCCGGTCGTCACTGCGGAACGCCGACATCATGTCCAGCACGTCGGCCAAGGTCACGTCGTGCGCCAAAGCTCGCTCGATGCCCGCCTGGATCGTGGGTCCTTCCGCTTCCGGGTCCGAGAACGGCACGCCGAGTTCGATGAGATCGGCACCGCCGCGAACCAAGGCGTGCATGGCGGGCACGGTGGCCTCCGGGGAGGGATCACCGGCCACGATGTAGGTGTTCAAGGCCTTTCGGCCATCGGCGGCGAGGGTCTCGAAGCGTTCACCGAGTCTCGACACCACTATTCCTCTTGTCCGCGGATAAAGGCTCTCACCCGCGTCAAATACCGATGCCGTATTGCCCTCATCACCCGCCAGCCCCAGTTCCCCCGCTAGACCTCGATGCCGTCGATGCCCGCCACGGTATGGATGTCCTTGTCGCCGCGCCCCGAGAGGTTTACGAGGATGATGTCCTCTTGCGGGCGGCGCGCGGCTTCGCGCAACGTCCACGCGACGGCGTGGCTCGATTCCAACGCCGGCATGATTCCCTCGGTCTGGTTCAAGACGCGAAAGGCCGCCAAGGCCTCGTCGTCGTCAACGCTCGTGTATCTTGCCCGGCCGAGGTCCTTCCAGTAGGCGTGTTCGGGTCCCACGCCGGGGTAGTCGAGGCCCGCGGATATGGAATGCGTCCGCGCGATCTGGCCGCTTGAGTCGTCCATCAGGTAGGTGTGGCTGCCATGCAGCACCCCGGGCGTGCCCGCGTTGAGGGGTGCCGCATGCCGTCCCGTCGACAGCCCTTCGCCGCCCGCTTCGACGCCCACGATGTCCACGCCGTCGTCGTCGACGAACGGGTAGAAGAGCCCCATTGCGTTCGACCCGCCGCCCACACAAGCCACCAGGAGATCCGGCAGCCGTCCTTCCGCGGCCAGGCACTGGTCCCGCGCTTCCCGGCCGATCACGGCTTGGAAGTCCCGCACCAGCATGGGGTACGGGTGCGGGCCGGCCACGCTGCCAATGATGTAGTGGGTGTTGTCGACATTCGTCACCCAGTCCCGCATCGCCTCGTTCATGGCGTCCTTCAGCGTGCGCGAAC
>JAPPKV010000305.1:0-4645 GCA_028819775.1 Gammaproteobacteria bacterium
GCGTCAACATCGAGGGCCACTGCGACGAGCGTGGCACGCGCGAGTACAACCTGGCGCTCGGTGAACGGCGGTCGGAGGCGGTGCGCCGCTACCTGATCTCGGCGGGAGTCCGTTCAACGCAGATCGAGACCGTCAGCTTCGGCGAGGAACGGCCCGTCGATCCCGGTCACGACGAGAGTGCGTGGGCCAAGAACCGCCGCGCTGAGGTGACGTACCGACGGTAGGCGGCACGTCGAGCGTTCGCTCATAGGGCAAAAGGCGTGGACGCACAGGGTCGGATCGCCAGGTCGCGCAGCGCTGGTATTCACTCGACATGCGCATTCGCGGCCGTGCACCTGGTATTTGTGGCCGGTGCATTTGCCGCCGCCGCGCCCGTTCAGGAGTCCCAGGGTCGCGAAGTTCTGCGGGATGCACCGGCGGTCCGGGAAGACGATCCCGTCGGGTCGGACGCCGACGTCAATACCCTTTACTACGACCTACAGCTCGCGCAGGACGAAGTCCGTCGACTGCATGGGGTCGTCGAGGAACTGAATCACCGCATGGACCGCCTGGAGCGCGAACAGCGCGAGCGCTATATCGAACTCGACCAGCGTCTTCTGGAACTCCGTGGCGGTGGAGCAGCGACCGGCAACGAAGAGCCGGGCACCCCGGATGCGCCTTCGGACGAGCCGTCGGTACCGGTGACCGAGCGCGAGGCGTACAACGTCGCGATCGAACTGGTCAATTCAGCGCGTCCGCTGCCGGAGTCCGAGCAACGACCCCAGTACCGGCGTGCCTTGGGCCTGTTCCGAGACATCATCAACAACTATCCCAACGGCGAGTTCGCCGCCAACGCGTTCTATTGGCGGGGTGAACTCCACCTCGCGTTGAAGGAGTACGAGGACGCCCGGGCCCATTTTGCGCAGGTCGACCTGCTCTACGACGATCACCCGAAGGTCCCTGACGCGCTCTACAAACTGGGGGAGGTCTACCACGTACTCGGCGATACCGAGCGGGCGCGGGAGTACCTGAACCGCGTGATCAACGACCATCCCACCAGCACCGCGGCGGGTCTTGCGCGGAAGTACCTCGCCGAACTTCGTTGACTACCACGTCGTCGCGTACGATCCGGATTTCACACGAAACCCGCGGATCGAACGACACTCCCCCATGCGAGGGGCAAGCCCCTCGCGCTCCCCGGCTGAGGGCTCTCCGTATCACGGAGATCTTCTTTTCGCTGCAGGGGGAAGCCCGGAGCGTCGGCCGTCCCACGACGTTCGTACGCTTGACCGGGTGCCCGCTACGCTGCCAATACTGCGACACGGCCTATGCGTTCACGGGCGGCTCGACCCTGCCCATCGATGAAATCTGCCGCCGGGTCGCGGACAACCCGACCCGGCACGTTACCGTTACCGGCGGCGAGCCGTTGGCGCAGCCGGGCGTTCATGTCTTGATGTCCCGCCTCGCCGATGCGGGCTACGCCGTGTCCCTGGAGACCAGCGGTGCTCTCGACATCGCCGAGGTCGACGCGCGGGTCTCGCGGGTGGTCGACTTCAAGACCCCGGGCTCGGGAGAAGCGCACCGAAACCGGTTCGAGAACGTCCCCCTTCTGGGTTCCCGGGATCAGGTCAAGTTCGTGATCTGCGACCGCGAGGACTACGAGTGGGCGAAGGCGTGCTGCGCCGAGCACGATCTGGCGAACCGGGTGGATGACGTCTTGTTTTCGCCATCCGCGGACGAAATGAACCCTGCGGAGTTGGCGGACTGGATCCTGGCCGACGGACTCGACGTGCGTTTCCAGATCCAGCTCCACAAGGTGCTCTGGGGCGACGAACCGGGGCGATGACCGAGCGCGCTGTCGTCCTGGTGTCCGGCGGCCTCGACTCCGCGACAGTTCTCGCGATCGCCAGGCAGCGAGGCTACGCCTGCCACGCCCTGTCGTTCGACTATGGGCAACGCCACGGGGTGGAACTTGACGCCGCGGCACGCGTCGCGCGCTCGATGGGCGTCGTGGAGCATCGGGTCGTCAAGGTGGATATCGCCGCTTTCGGCGGGTCGGCGCTGACCGATGCCGGGCTTCGCGTTCCCGAGTCCCCGACCACCGGTATTCCGATTACCTACGTTCCCGCTCGGAACACGGTGTTCCTCTCACTCGCCCTCGCGTGGGCGGAAACGCTTGCCGCGCGCCATCTGTTCATCGGCGTCAACGCTGTCGACTACTCGGGCTATCCCGACTGCCGGCCAGCCTTCGTGGCTGCCTTCGAACGGCTCGCGAACCTTGGGACCAAGATGGGGGTAGAGGGAGGCCAGATCGAAGTCCACACCCCGCTCATCGATCTCACCAAGGGCGAAATCATCCGCCGGGGGACCGAACTGGGTGTGGACTATGCCGCCACGGTGTCTTGCTACCAGCCGAACCGCAGCGGCGAAGCCTGTGGACGTTGCGACAGTTGCCGCATTCGGCGTGACGGGTTCCAGGCTGCGGGCCAGGTCGACCCCACCCGGTATCGCCGCACGGGGCGATAGCGGCACCTGGCCACCCGATAGTCCGAGGCTGGCGTCGCATTCGGACGCCATATAGTCTTCGGAATTGTCGGACAGGCACGCAGTATTTCGCTTGTCGGTGGGGCCGCGTCACGGGCGACAGGGAGAACTGCGTGGAGGAGAACCCGTTCGGCAAGCTCACCGCGGTCGTCCGCGCCGCGTTCTCGAAGAGAACGTTGCTTGCGGTGACAGTCGGACTGGTGTCTGGCGTTACGGTCATCGTCGGCGAAATATCGCTGGCGACGCTCATCTTCTCGGGACCCTTGGCTGCCTACACGTCGGAGGGCGTGGGGCTTGTCCTGTTCGGATGTTTCGTTGCCTGCCTGGTGCTTGCCTTGACGAGCGGTTTCAAGGGCGCGGTATCGGCGCCGCCCGTACCCACGCTGATCGTGCTCGCCGTGCTCGCCGGCGCGTTGACGGTCGAAGGCGAAGCGTTGTTCGCCACGATGGTCGCGATCGTCGTCGTTTGTGCCCTGGCAACGGGACTTTGCACCTGGCTCATCGGGCGGTTCCAGTTGGCCAACCTGATCCGCTTCATTCCCTACCCGGTGTCGTCGGGTTTCGTCGCCGGCACGGGTGGCGTCGCCTGCCTGGTCGCGTTCTCGCTGATGGGCGTCGACCTGGAATGGGCGTATCTGTCGGCCCTGTTGGAGCCGTTGGTGGCCGTGAACCTAGGTTTGGGACTCGCGTACGGCGTTGGCCTGTATCTCGCGACCAAGCGTTGGAGCAACTTCCTGCTGCTTCCGATCAGCTTCCCGGTGACGGCGGTGTTGTGTCACCTCGGCCTCGCACTGTTCGGTGTATCGGAGGACGAGTCCGTGCAAGCCGGGATCCTGTTCGCGGGTATATCCGAGGGCCGTCTGTGGCCCGGCTTCGGACTGGAGGACGTGGCCTTGGTGGACTGGGCGGCGGTAGCCCACCAAGTACCCAACATGCTGACCTTGGTTCTCGTGACGCTGTTGTGTGTCGTCATGTACGTCGGCGGGCTGGAGGTGGCAGCCAACCGGGATTTGGATTGGAACCACGAATTCCGCAGCGTCGGGCTTGCCGGGGTGCTCGGGGGTCTCGGTGGCGCGCCCCCCGGATGCATGGTCGTGCCGACTTCCATGCGCAGCCTGATATTCGGTGTCGACATGCGGTTTACCGGGATCGTGGCGGCATTGGCCATCGGTTCGACGCTGCTCGTCGGCGATGCCCTGCTCAAGCTTGTCCCCGTGCCGCTGATGGGCGGCGTACTCCTGTTCACTGGGATCGTCATGGTCGAGGAATGGTTGGTGAAGATCCGCAAACGCATCCCCGCAACGGACTACGCGATCATCGTCGTCATGTTCATCACCATCACAACGCTTGGTTTCTTCGAAGGTGTCGGCGTCGGTATGGCCATCACCATCGTCTTCTTCGTGATTCGCATGAGCCGGGCCCAGGTGATCGGATCCCGGTACACGGCTCGAGATCGTCGCAGCAAGCGACTGCGTCCGATTCCCGAACGGGCCATCCTGCAGACGGCGGGCAAGGGCGTACAGGCGTACGGCCTTACCGGCTACGTCTTCTTCGGCACGGGGTATCCATTGGCGGACCGCCTCAAGGCCTCCCTCGGCGACGAGGCGAAGCCCCGATGCGTGTTGCTGGATTGCGAGGCTGTCTCAGGCTTCGACTTTTCTTCGATTAACGCCCTCGGTCGATTCATGCGCGCGGCACACGGCGCGGGAACGCGCGTCGTGGTGGGCGGCGCATCGGCAGGTTTTTCGGACGAACTGCGGCGCAACCTACCCCCGCCGGTGTTCGACAACCTGCAATTTGAACCGAGTGCCGATCTCGGCCTGGAACGATGCGAGGACATCGTCATCGAGGACTATCTTGCCGCCGGCAGCGAGGACGGATCGGCCGCGTTGCTCGAAACCGTGGCGGACGCGATGTCGCGGCAGCTTGATCGCCGCGCCTGGTTCGAAGAGCTTGTCGGTCGGCTGGGCGATTGGGCGCAGGGCCGCGAATACGAGGCGGGGGAGACCATTGTCGCCATGGGCATGCCCTGTGCGGGAGTGCAGATGATGACGGCAGGCCGTGCCTCGGTCTACGACGCGTCCGGCACCCGGTTGGACCAGTGCGGCCCCGGCGATGTCGT
>JAPPKV010000305.1:4745-6514 GCA_028819775.1 Gammaproteobacteria bacterium
GCGATCGGGCGGGTGTCCTTCGTGCTCGGGTTCGAAGGACCGGCCATGGTCGTCGACACGGCCTGTTCGTCGTCGCTGGTCGCGGTGCATCAAGCCGTTGCCGGACTGCATCGAGGGGATGCCGACCTCGCCCTGGTCGGCGGCGTGCAGGCGATCCTGTTCGGCCGTTTGAGCGCGCTTCGCGCCAAGGCGGGAATGCTGTCGCCGAACGGTCGGTGCAAGACGTTCGACGCGGCGGCCGACGGCTACGTGCGGGGAGAAGGCTGCGGCATCGTGGTCTTGAAGCGCCTCGAAGAGGCGGAGCGGGATGGCGACCGCATCTGGGCGGTCATCCGCGGTTCGGCCGTGAACCAGGACGGTACGGGGCCCGGACTCACCGTACCGGAAGGCCCGGCGCAGCAGCGGGCAATCGAGGATGCGCTGGCCCGGGCCAGCTTGGCCCCTGCCGAGGTGGACTACCTCGAGGCGCACGGTACCGGCACCCGTGTGGGCGATCCCACCGAACTTGGCGCGGCGGGCGCCGTCTACGGCAGGGACCGCGATCGGAATCGCCCCCTGCTGATCGGCTCTGTCAAGACCAACATCGGCCACCTGGAGTCGGCCGCCGGGATCGCCGGCTTGATCAAGGCCACCCTGGCGTTGAAGCGCGGGATCATCCCCAAGCATCTGCATTTCGAAAGTCCCAACCCCGGGTTGGATTGGGACCGGCTGGCGCTCAAGGTAACGGCTGAGGCGTCGTCGTGGCCCGATGTCGACCGGCCATGGCGGGCGGGCGTCAATTCGTTCGGCTTCTCGGGGACCAACGCCCACGTGGTGCTCGAGTCCTATGGCACAGCCGGAAATACCCTAACGGGCGACGTCCACTTGGCAGCGGGTCCGCCGCGGCCGCTTCCCCTAATCGATATGAGCCAGGGCGAAGCGGGATCGGTGGCGGAACGACGCCTTCGGGTGATGCCGCTGTCCGGCAAGACGGAAGCGGCCGTCGGAGACCTGGCGGTGCGCTATCTCGGATGGGTGGACGAACACGAGTCGACGTTGTCGACGGACGGATCAGCCTTGGCGCCACCGCTCTCGGACTTGGCATGGACCGCCAGCATGGGGCGGGGTCACTTCCCGCACCGGGCCGCGGTCGTCTATAGCGACGTGGCTTCCCTTCGCGCAGGACTCGATACGGTGATCGCGGAGGGTCCGCAGACGCAACGGCCCACCGGTGGAGAAACACCCACGGTGGCCTTCGCCTACACCGGACAGGCCAGCCAATGGATCGGCATGGGTCGGAACGTCTACGAGACCGAGCCCGCCGCCAGGGCCGTGCTGGACAGATGCGACGCCCTGCTTCGGGAATCGCGAGGCACCTCGTTGATCGACGTGATGTTCGGGGTAGCCGCCGGAACCGACGTCCTCGACGATCCGTCCTGGACGCAGCCCGCCATCTACGCCCTGGAGTGTGCGCTCAGCGCCCTCTGGGCCAGTATCGGGGTACGACCGAGCGTCGTGGTCGGACACAGCCTCGGCGAGATCGCGGCGGCACAGACCGCGGGCGTATTCACCTTGGAGGAAGGCCTGGGCTTTGCGGCCAGGCGCGGCGACTTGATCGCCGCGCTGCCCGAGAAGGGCGCCATGGCCGTCGTGTTCGCGTCCGCCGATGTCGTTGGTGCGGCGGTCGAAGAGCACAACGCGTCGTGCGAGGGCCCCGGCTTGAGCATGGCGGCGGACAACGGCACCAACCAGGCGATCAGCGGCCCCGAGCGCGACGTCGAGGCGATGCT
>JAPPKV010000388.1 GCA_028819775.1 Gammaproteobacteria bacterium
GCCGCGCAGCAACTCGTCGAGCTCGACTTCGCGGGTGGCGTAGCGACCCATGAGGCGCTTCAGGGCCGAGGGCTCATACGGTGCGAAGTGATACACGTGGGCGTTCGGGTCGCGCTTTCGAGTAGCGATGGCTAGGTCGATGAACTCCTGGAAGTTCTTGCGCTCCTCCTCGGGCGTGGCCGCCCAGAGGGCCGTGTACCCGACTTGGCCCTTGTCATCCGCCATGACATAGCCGAGCAGGTACTCGCGAACGCCAGTGTCAGCGAAGCGGTCGCCTTCGAAGTCGAGGAAGATGTCGTTCGGAGACGGGACCGGCAGCAACGCGAAGCCGTGTTCGTCGTCAAAGGGCTCAAGGATCTCGTGGCGCGGCTGGCGGGCCTCGCGTCCAAGCAGCTGCACGCGCGCCTGGTCGCGCACGCGCGCCAGCGCGGCCTCGGAGCCTCGCGACGGCTTCGGCACCCGGTCGAGAACGGCCAAGTCCGCGAGCCGATTGACGCCGAACGCACGGAGACTCTCGATCTGGCCGCGAGAGATGCCGGCAACGTAGCCGAGGTGGTCGTCGTTCCGCCGGCGCTCCTCGCAGCCGGTCCACCAGGGGCAGTAGTCGCAGTGCACCACGGGTTCCGGGTAGGTCTCCTGCCGGTCGTCCAGGAAAGTCCGCATCTCGGCGCTCAGCAGGCGGAAGTACGCGGCGTACTCGGCCACCCGGTAGCTGACGGGCGCGAAGTCCCGGCCGGGCGTGACCACGTGCATGCGCGCCGGCTGGACTCCCTGGATCGCCTCGAGCGACTGCGAATACACGCAAAGCTGCAGGAGCGCCCCGGCGCGGGTCTCGCGGGCGAGCTTGGCGTCGTAGGCCTCGTACGACCAATCCCCGAGATTGCTCGGCGTGGACACCTTCCTCAGGAAGTCGGGGCGTCCGGACCATCCTTCGTCCGCGAGCGTGCCCTGGTAGATCACGTCGACGCCGGACCGCATGTGCGCGAGAGTCGCCTGGAGGCCGGTACCGCCGCTTGCGTCTTGTCCGCTGGCACGGGCGACTTCGAGGCCTTGAGCCTCCAGCCACTCGAGATAGGCCGTCTCGTGCTCGATTCCTTTCTCGCGCAGGTCATCGAGCACCGGGCTGTGGCGAAAAGGTGGCTTGGGCCCTCCCTCCGCCGTGCCCAAGTCGAGTCCCGTACGATGTCGGCACCCCAGGAAGTTGCCGAGGTCGGTCGGGGCCAACAGCAGGCGCTTTTCTGTCTTTCGCATCGCGTTGTTCTTGTTCGGCTAGGGGAAGGTCACGCGGCGTCTACTTCGATGACCGTCAGCCAGTGCTTGGCGCGCGAGCGCGCGACGTAGCGCGTCGTCGCCTCCCTGGCTTCGTCGCGCATGGGGGTCTCGACGATCACCACCGCGTCCGCTTCGAGGCCCTTGAACCGGCCCCACGTCGCGATCAGCACGCCTTTGCCGCGGCGCCATTCGTCGAAGTCCCTGGTCAGTGCGATGGTGCCGAACTTCCCGGGCCAGTCCCTTTCGGTGTACGCCGGCGCGAGCACCGCGGCCTGGGACGGCTTCAGGCCGCCCTTACCGCTCTCGCACAGCTCGCGTACCTGCTTGCCTGCCGCCCGAAAGGCCTCGCTTATCGTCTGCGCCGAGACCATCACAGGGTCTTCTCCGATCGGCGCCTCGTCGCGCACCTTGTTGTCGTGCCCGACGAGCGACGCGCAGTGGGCGGCAATTCGTACGGTGTTCCTGCAGTTCGTCGGCAGCGGATACGGTGGCCCCAGTTCGTCGGGGAGGCTCGGACTGTCGACGAAGAGATTCTGCTTCGGGTCGTAGAAGACGTAGTAGCAGGCCTTGTTGGCGGCGTCGCGAAACACGGAATCGAGGCTGTCCCACCACAGATCCTCGAAGTCCTGTCCCTCGTCGACGATGATCGCGTCGAACTTGTGCTCCGGCCCCAGCCGCTCGCACGCCTCCTCCAAGGCGACGGGCACGATCTCCGTCCAGAAGTCCGGATCCTTCGTATCGCCCCTGTCCCAGAGGGGTACGCCCGCGGCCCTACAGAGGTCGTCGGCCAGGCCGTGGTAGTTGTCGATCACGAGCTTGCCCCCGAACGCATCCGGTACGGACTGCAGGAGCCAGTCCTTCAGCGGGCGGTTGAAGCAGAGGAGCAGCGTTCGCAGACCCTGTCGGGCCGTGGCCTGGGCCTTGGCGAGGGCCAACAGCGTCTTGCCCGATCCGGCCACGCCGGATATCGCCGCCTTCGGCTGCCGCTCGAGAATGTCCAGGATGCGCTGCTGTTCCTGCGTCAGCCGGCTCAGCCGCTCCTCCTGATCTTCGATCCGGCGCCATAGTACCGGTACGAGTTCGTACTTCGGGTACAGGGCTTCGCGGACGGACGCCACTTCGTCGGCGTAGAGCGGCCGGTGTTCCTTGCGCGAGAAACTCGCGAAGATCCGCTTGACCGCGTCGGGCACGGTCTTGAGCTTGGCGGCGTCGAGGATCAGCTCCGGCTGGATGTTCGGCGGTAGCCAGCCGGACACACGGCAGTCCGGGAAGGCCACGGCGAAGCCGTATGCGAACGGCAGGCCGTTCGACTTCCCGCCGTGTCGGCGGCTGACGATGTCGACAATGTCGTGCATCCCGCGCTGGGCCTGGGCGAAGGGGTCCTTGTTGAGTTCGCGCCGTTCGGACCCGACCTGCCGGACCCACTTCTCCCCGTCGAACACCAGCGAGCCTCCCTTGACCTCCACGAACAGGAGGCCCTTCTCCGGTTCGAGCAGGATGAAGTCGCACTCGCCCTCGAGCAGCGTGGCGCGTGCGTTTCTGGCGAGCCAGTTGAAGCCGTGAAAGACCTCCACCCGCCGCGGCAACTGCTCCAAGAGGGCGCGTGCGACCGAACGCTCGCCGGGGTTGCCGATGTCCTCGGGCCTTATCTTCGGAAACAGCCTCGCCATGGGGCTCCTTGTCTGACTCGGGCAAGTGCGACCTGGATCTCGGCCGCACCTAGCACCGTCCCGCGCGGACGCTAGGTGATCCTGTTGCATCGTTCAAGCCATTCGCGGCATCCGACAAGCCGCATTCGTTCCCGAACGCTCCATCGAAACGCCGCAACGCGACGTTAATCGTCGCTTGCTGACGGTACTGTCTCCGCATGAGGCTACTGCGCGCCCATGTCGAGAACTTCAGGTGTCTTGGTGACATCTCCCTCGAGTTCTCCAACGACCGGAACCGCAACGTCACGCTCATCCGGGCGGACAATGGCAGCGGCAAGACGACGCTCTGCACGGCGCTGGAGTGGGGGCTCTACGGCGATGCCGCGCTTGCGGAGACCGACTACCCACTCGTGCCCGGGGACATCGTTCTAGAGAAAGCGGTCCGCATCTCCGTCGCCTGTGACTACGAAGTGTCGTCGGCGTCCGGTGAAGCGCGTCGTTACAGGATCGTCCGCTCAGCCTACGAGTCGATACGCGACGGCGAGTGGGATCGCAGTCCGACGAGAGTGGAAGTGTTCAGCCTGCTTCCCGCAGGTCCGGTGTCGGTCGAAGACCCGGAATCCCTGATCTCGACACACCTTCCTGTGAGGCAAAGGGAAACGCGCTTCCTGAACCACACGCGCTGTGCCGCCTTCACCGAACCCGATACGAACACCGTCGAGGCGGCCTTCCAGGCGTTCGGGTTGGACGCGCACGTTCTGACCCGCGTCAGCGACCGCACGAACGCGCTGTTTCTCGACATGGTCGGGGGGTACACCTCGGATGTCGGTACGAGCCGCGCGTCAATCACGGCGGACTTCCGGCTCGTGATGTCGGACCCGGACGGTTCCTTCAGGCTCGCGTACGTGCAGTTGGGCGGCAGTGCAAGGCACGCGCTGGCGATCGCCTTCCTGTTCGCCCTCATGGACGTGAGCGGTATCCAGTCATTCAGGGTCATCGATGCGCCGCTCGCGTGCCTGGACCTCAAGCCTGGACGGGCCGCGCTTCGTCAGGCCGGGCAACGCAACACGCAACTCGTGTTGCTCATGTCATCGGGAGAGACTCACGGGTGCGAGGATCTGCTCGATCAGTGCGTGGACCGACGCTACTCGCTCAGGATATGCGACGACTTTTGTCGCATAAGAGCCGTACTGTAGCCGATCTCGTCACGGCCCCGGATGCCCCCATGCTCAATAGCCACGAACGCCATCTCGCCCTCTCCTATCTCGCCAACATGCTCGGGCGCCTGCGCCGCAAGCGCGCGCAAGCGGCCAACCTGCTGGAATGGCTGACGGACAACGCGGCGCCGCTTGCCAGCGGTGGCCGGTCAGGCGAGCGGATCGCCAACGCCGCATCGAGCGCCGCAGACTCGGTCGCCAACTGGCGGGCGCTACGCAGACTCGTCGAGAAGGCGCGCCTCGCCGCATCGGGCGCGGCTCCCGACCTGATGGGCCGCCGCCTGCGTCGCCTCGGAGAGACCGCTGGCCTGTCGTCGCTCGACATCGATCTCCTGGAGGTGCTGTTGCGCTATGGCACGCAGCCTGTCGTCGAGTCCATGATCGACGCGGTCTTCCTGCACACGGGCGGGTCGCGGATGCCCATGAACGTCCGCGGCGGAGCGCTATCGTGCGTGCTGGGCCAGTCCGTCAACGCCGTTGGCGACCGTTTCGCGGAAGACGCGCCGCTAGTTCGCACCGGCCTCGTGTCGATCGACCAGGATCAGGATGTCCAGGCTATCGGTCGTCTGCGCCGCCTGGACGCGCCCGATCCGGAGGAAGTCGACGTGCGGCAGTTCCTGCTCGGCGGCGGCGGCGCGAGTGAGCTCGAGTGGTCGGACTTCGACCACCTCGGGCAGAGTCGGAAGGACGTGTTGCGGCTCCTTCAGGGCGCGGTCGACCGCGGCGCCCGGGGCGTGAACATCCTGGTCTACGGACCGCCCGGTACCGGCAAGACCGAGTTCTGCCGCGTGCTCGCCACCAAGGCAGGCCTCGACCTGTTCGGCGTCGGCGAGGCGGACGACAAGGGCAACGAGCCGTCCCGACAGGAGCGCCTGGCGGAGCTGCGTCTCGCCCAGTGCCTGCTCGGCGAGGACTCAGGCGGCGTACTCCTCTTCGACGAGATGGAAGACCTTCTGTCGGGATCGACGTTCCCGTGGTCGTTGTTCGGAAGCGGCCCGCGAGGCGGTGCTTCCAAGGTGTTCATGAACCGCCTCCTCGAGGAAACCCCAGCGCCGACGTTCTGGACCACGAACATCGCGGACGACATCGACCCAGCCATCCTCCGCCGGATGACCTTCGCCCTGGAGATGCGACAGCCTTCGACGAACGTGCGCGCCAGGGTCTGGCAGCGGCAACTATCTAGCCACGGCATCCAAGCGACGGCGGCCCAGACCCTAGCGCTGGCCAGGGAGTTCGACGCCTCGCCGGGCGTGGCCGCAGGTGCTACGGCAGCGGCCGCATTGGCCGACGGCGACTTCGAACTGGTGCGCCGGGGCGTGCGGAGTCTCTCTCGCGTACTCGGCTGCGATCGACCCGCATTTCGCGGCCCGAATCGATTCGACGCCGCACTCCTGTCGGCCGATATCGACCTCACCGAGGTCGCAGCGCGCGTGGCCGACCGAGGCGAACGGCGCTTCTCGCTCTGCCTCCAGGGGCCTCCCGGCACCGGCAAGAGCGCCTACGCCCGCTACCTCGCCGAGCGGATGGGCCTCGAGGTCATCCAGCGGCGCGCGTCGGACCTGCTCGACATGTACGTGGGCCAAACCGAGAAGAACATCGCCGAGGCGTTCGCCCAAGCACGCGCCGACGAGGCGTTTCTCGTGTTCGACGAAGCGGATTCGTTGCTCGCGAATCGCCGGGGCGCGCAGCGGAACTGGGAGATCAGCCAAGTGAACGAGATGCTGACCTGGATGGAGAGCCACCCGCTGCCATTCGCCTGCACGACCAACTACGCGGACAAGCTGGACGAGGCCGTGCTGCGGCGTTTCACCTTCAAGGTGACGCTCGGGTACCTCGGGGAGCAGGCCGCGCGCTCCGCTTTCCTGGCCTACTTCGGCATGGAAGCGCCGTCCCGGCTCGACCGGCTGGACTGCCTTGCGCCGGGGGACTTCAACGTTGTACGCCGCAAGGCGGAAGTGTTGGGCCAATTGGACGACGCCGACGCGTTGGTCGAGATGCTCCGGGCGGAGTGCGACGCGAAGCCGGGGCGCAAGGCGGTGATTGGGTTCGGCGCGCCTTAGTGGCTGGGGACGAGAGTTCGGGGGATGTCGCACCTTGGCCGTCATTAGCGACAAGTACAATCACCCGATGCGCAAGGCGACCGATACCGTCCTCCGTCACCTGGCGATGCTCGCGGCGATTCCGGTCGACCCCGGCAGGAAGAGCACCCGGCAGATTCGTGAAGAGCTGCTCGAGGAGGATTCGGAGTACGACGTATCCGTCCGATCCATCCAGCGCAGTCTGGAGATGCTGTCGGGCCGCTTTCCCATCGCTTCCGAGACGCGGGGCCGGGCGAACTACTGGTACTGGATCGACCGCCACGCGCTCACCCAGAT
>JAPPKV010000439.1 GCA_028819775.1 Gammaproteobacteria bacterium
TTACAGTCTGATCCCTTTGGCCGCTCGGGAACCCCTCCGGGACTCGCAAGTAAAAAGACGCGGAAGTGTGCCTACGGGAGCCGTTGGTGTCAACGCCGATTTGGCGTGTGTCAAAGCAATTCAGAGATGTCCCCTTCTCTCCAATTCAGAGATGCCCCTTTGGAGTTCTGCGTTTCAGCCGCTCCCGAGAGGGGCGTTGTGGAGGTCGCCAAGCACGGTAAGAAGACCGTCTCTATGCTACGGTCGCCGGCCAATGGTTGAGACCGTCAACAAGCGATTGCGGCAGGCGTTCGGCGCTCACGTGCGATGCGAAGGTCCGCTGGCGTCCAGCGGCTCCGGGTTGCGGGTCACCGGAGTCGATCTTCGGACGCCGCTGCGGCCCGATGAGGTGAACGCGCTTCTCGACGCACTTGGCCAATACCGCATCGTGACGTTGGGCGGACAGCATTTGGAGTCGTTTTCGGTCGCGCATTTCGAGCGATTCGCCAATCACTGGGGTGCGCCGCTTCCGCACCCGAGCAACTTCAAGCGTCCGGCCCTCGAGCGCTTCATGGACAATCCCGAACTGCTGCCCACCGAGGAGCGCCCTTCGTCCCGGGTCAACGCGGCCTTTCCCGGGAAACTGCGCTGCCTCCCGGGCGCCGATTCGCCCGCTGTGCTCGTCGTCGCCAACATGCATGGCCTCAGCGACACCGAGCGCGAAGCGGGGCCGAGAGTGACCCGGGGGACGACTTGGCACACCGACATCGAGCATCAGCCGATTCCGTTGCACGTATCGATGTTCCTCGTTCACAAGGTGCCCGTGTCGCGCAGCGCCCCGGGTGGCACATGGGTTCCCGACCCTCGTTTCGAGAAGGCGCCAAACGACCCCTACTTCGAAGACGCGGACCCCCGGTTGATGCGGCTACGAAGGGCGCTGCCCAAGAACGGCGAGACGTCGTTCGCCGACACCGCCGCCGCATTCCTGGCCCTGCCCCGGGCCGAGCGGACGCGACTCTCCTCCATCCGGGTGCGTAGGCATTCGTATACCAGGAACGAAGCGGACCCCGTCCCCCTGGTTCGTACCAATCCGCGCTCCGGCATCCAATCACTGCACAGCCCGCTCTGGTGCCCACGGCCTCCTCGCCAGATACCGGTCGAAGTCGACGGTATGTCGGTGGCAGCATCGCGGGCTTTCCTCGACGAGATCGAGGCCCACGTCCTGCAGCCGGAGTTCCGCTACGATCATGCCCATACGCCCGGCGACGTGACGATCTGGGACCTCTACACGACCATCCACGTCGCCCCGCCGATCAAGGAGAACATCCAGTCAATCGACGACGCCCGCCTGTTCTACCGCATCAGCTGCAAGGGCGAACCGGCGTTGACGTTGCCGAGGCGCGATCCGCCGGAGTGGATCGAGGAGCACATCTTCCTAGGCTATACGACGCCGCCCGAGGTCATCGAGGTTTGTTGACTGGTGCCGCCACGAGGAATCGAACCCCGGACCTTCTCATTACAAGTGAGCTGCTCTACCGGCTGAGCTATGGCGGCTGATCGAACGGTCGGTCGGACGTCGAAACGGGCGGCGATGTTAGGTAATGGGCACCCTGGCGGCAAGCGAATCCGTCATCCGGCTTCATTGGTCCCGCAGGGTTCGTAGGCAAGATCGCCAAGGGCATCGTCGGACACGCCCCGGACCCGCAGTCGATAAGGGCGGCCCGCCTCGCGCTCGCGCACCTTGACGTCGTGGCCTAGCGCGGCGATCTGATCCCGTCGCGCCGCGGCGCGGTTGCGGTTGCGGTAGACACCGACTGACACCTCATTCTCGTCGGGTAGGGGGGCGACGTCCTGGATGGACCGTGCCTCCAGTCGTTGCACAACCAACAGCGCGTCGTCCAGGGAAGCGACCGGACCGATATAGACGACGTACTCCACCGGTGCAACGCCGGACTGTTCCGGGAAATCGACGAGTGCGCCCGTCGAACGGAGTCGCGTCCCCACCGCTTCAAGCGCATCGCGTGTTTCGACGGGACCGACGATGACGCAATCGAGCAAAGCCGACGGTTGGCCATTCACAGACCGTCGACCGGCGACTTCGGGCACGGCTGACGGACCGTCGTCGCGAGGAACCGCTGGTCCGGCGTCTTCGATCTCCTCGCTCTCGGGTTCGCCATCGGTATGCGACTGGAACGGTTGGTCTGCATCGGACGATGAATCGGCACGTTCGACGATGGGGGGCAATGCCCGGGGCTCGAGATCCACCCGCTCAATCGGCGGCGGCGTCAGGATACCCAGCGTCACGAGCTTGTCCCTAATGGGCCAGGCCGACCACACGACGATGTTGGCCGCAACGAGAAGAACCAGAAGCCACGACAACAGTGAACGGATGGCCGAGCCGGTGTTTGCTGCGGTAGGGGGATTCACGGCAATGCGATCTCCAGACCGTCCAGTATCAGGTGCGGTTCGCATCGGACGGGCATCGACAGACCGTCGGCGAGCAAGTCCGCGTCGCCGCCGGTGAGAAAAACCTCGGCATCGTAGCCGTGGCGGGCCGCGAACCCCTGGATCGCGGCCTCGGCGAACGCTACAAGCATCAGGAACGTCCCCGAAGACACAGCGGTTTCGGTATCCGTGCCCGGTGCAGTGGACGACTCGACCAAACCGTTGGCCCGCACGTCCGCCGTCCGGCGGTCGAGCACGTCCCGCAACAACCGCAGTCCCGGCACGATGTGGCCGCCCTCGTGGCGACCGTTGGCATCGACGAAATCGACCGTGGCCGCGGTACCCGCGCTGATCACGATGACCGGACCACCGCTCAGGCGCCACGCCGCGACCGCCCCCAACCATCGATCGACGCCAAGCCGCGCGGGGTTCGGGTAGCCGCACCGCACCCCGCCAAGCTCGCCGGCCGTTGCCGCGAATTCCGCATCGACGCCGTAGCGGTCGGCGATCACGCGTCCCAACGTGTCGCGATTGCGGAGAACGGTCGCCACCCGAACGCGGCTCGGTTCGATGTTCAAGGCCGGCACTTCGGGCGACGGCAGGGCACCCATGGACGTGCCAAAACGCCACTTGGTACGCGAGTTGCCCATGTCGATGTCGAGCGAGGTCATGCTTCCCAACCCGCCATCAATCGGCCGCATCGCCGGCGGGACGCTCTGACACCGACCGGGGAGCGGTCGCGTCGCGCATCGTGACTTCGCCACCCGTGAACGCGCGCACGCCATCCGCAGTCTCGATCCGCAAGGCGCCGTCGGCCCCCACATCGAGCACCTTTCCGGCAAGGGATGCAGCCGGTTTCCCGCCCGCTTCCGGCCGGCCAATGTCGGTCGTGGTCACCACCACCTGGGTGCCACGATAGAGGTGGGCGTCGTTCCACTCCCCGCGGAAGTGATCGAACCCCCCCGCGTCGAATCCGTGGCACGCCGCGACGACGTGGTCGAGGATCCGCGCCAGGAGCGCGTTCCGGGTTGGACCGTCGATCTGTTCCGCGACGTCGGCGATCGACTGATCGATGCGCTCGGCCACACGCCCCGCGCAACCCACGTTGACACCGATGCCGATCACGACTTCGACCGGCGCCACGGACCGTACCAGTTCGATCAGGATTCCGGCCAGCTTGCGACCGTCAAGCAAGACGTCGTTCGGCCATTTGAGCGCAACACCCGACAGACCGTGTTCCACCAACGCCCGTCTCACCGCGACGCCGACGACGAGGCTCAGTGCCCCGATTTCAGCCACGGACCGTGCTACGGCGATGCCGACGGAGACGGCGAGATTGCGCCCGAACGGGCTCAGCCAGTTTCGTCCGCGGCGCCCGCGCCCGGCGGTCTGCACTTCCGCGGCGAGAACGCGCCCGGCGATTCCGCCATGCGCAGCCTGCGCCAACAGCGACGTGTTGGTGCTGTCGATGTGGGCGCGTACTTCGAGGTCGCGGAGCCAGGCCAGGGTTGCCGACGCGAGGCCGTCGCGGACGGAAGCCGGGGACAGCAGTTCGATGTCCGGATCGAGGCAGGCACGGTCCCCGCCAACGCGCACACCCAGTTCCGCGAGTGTGTCCAGTTCGTCGGCCTCGAGCCCGGACAGGCTCGTTGTACGACCGTTGGCCAACTCGTCGAAGACGCGACCAAGTGACGCGCAACATTCGAACTGGGACATATCGTCGTTCCGCCGCAAGTTTGTTGACGTGTTGGAGACTGACCGCTAGTGTGAGTACCACACACGACGCAGCCTCTCAACCGTGCCGAGCGACCCGCAACAGACGGAACTCCGACGCGCCGGACTCAAGGTCACGATGCCTCGGCTGAAGGTGCTGGAGGTGCTCGAACGCGCCGAGCCGCATCACCTGTCGGCGGAAGACGTCTACAAGCAGCTTCTCCGGGTGGACGAGGCCATCAGCATCACAACGATCTATCGAGTGCTGACCCAGTTCGAGCAGTCGGGCATCGTCGAGCGGCACAATTTCGATGACGGTCACGCGGTTTACGAGTTGGCCAGCGAAGCTCACCACGACCACATGGTGGACGTCGACTCGGGTTTCGTGACCGAGTTCGTCAATGAACGCATCGAGGACCTGCAGCGCAAAATCGCCGCTGATCACGGCTACGAGCTAGTTCACCACGAAATGGTGCTCTACGTCCGCAAGCTAAAGACCTAGCGCGTCTCGCGAGTACCCGAGCGCCGCCCGTGGTACACGAGCCGTCCAAGAGCAACCCCAACCGCCTCGCCAAATACAAACTGCCACGCGACCGCACGACCTAGCTGGCGGGTCGTCCCAAGCCCTCAACCCATCTGCGACTGCAGGTAGTTCTTGAGCCCGGTCTTGTCGATCAGCTCTAGCTGCGTTTCGAGCCAATCCACGTGCTCTTCTTCCGAGCTCAGGATGTCCTCGAACAATTCACGGCTGACGTAGTCGGCCACGGACTCGGCGTAGGCCACGCTCTCCCGCAACAGCGGCATGGCGTCGTTCTCCAGCGTGAGATCGCAGCGCAGCATCTCGGGGACGTCCTCGCCGATCAGCAATCTGCCGAGATCCTGTAGATTGGGCAATCCGTCCAGAAACAGGATGCGCTCGATCAACGCGTCGGCGTGTTTCATCTCGTCGACGGACTCCTGGTACTCGTGCTCGCCGAGTTCCTTCAATCCCCAGTCCTTGAACATGCGCGAGTGCAGGAAGTACTGGTTGATCGCCGTGAGCTCGTTCTTGAGCACGCGATTGAGGTACTCGATGATCTTGGGATCTTGCGGCTTCATGGCGTCTTTTCCTGGTCCGTCCAAGCCGGTGATTGTCCATGCATGGAACCGGGAACGCAACGTAACTTACTGATATTACTAGTGAAAATCATTCACATCGAGCTTTGCATAAGCAGAAATTCTCTCTCTACGAGAAAGGGCCGTCCCGCGTTAGGGACGTGGCGAGTGTCAGTCGGCTTCCACCAGCGATTGATAGCGGCGCATGTGCCGAAGGTAGCTGAGCTCGTCGCCCTTCACCTCGTAGATGCGGGCCAGGTTGTAGTGTGCATCCGGAATGGACGCCGCTTGCCGATAATAGTCGACGGCCGTGTCCAGCTCATCGAGTTCATCGAAAACCGTACCGAGATTGTAGAGCGCTAGTTCGTGCTCCGGCACAGCGTCCAGGGCAAGCCGGTAGTGCCGCTTGGCATGCTTGAGGTCGCCGCGGACCTGGTAAAGGCGCCCTAGGTTGACGTGGGCGTCCGAGTTGCCGGGGTTCAGGTTGATCGACCGGGTGTAGGCTTCGGGTGCCTTCTCCGGTGCCACCTCCTCGAGGTCGAGACCGAAGTTGTACCAATCGTCGCTGTCGAGATCGTCGCTGGCGCGCGCAATAGCCAGATTGCGGGTGGCGATCTTACGCACGTCGCCGGCCAGGTGCTCCACTTCGAAGGCGAAGTGGCCCTGCCCGGTCTCCACGTCCCACAGCGCGTCCTCGTCCCGGACCACGACCGTGTTGCCGTCGGCGAAGATGCGCATCGCCGACAGGGGCTGCTGGGCACCCTCTTCCCGAAGCCGGTCGCGAAGTTTGATCAGCGCGCCCAGCGTCCGGCGTGGCGACACGTCCGCATCGAGCAGGCCCTTGGCCGTACGCAACAGCACCATGTCCTGGAAGGAGAAGTGGAACTCCCCGGATTTGCCCCGGGTCGGTTCGATCAGTCGGTGCTGAACGAAACGGCGGATCAGGCTCGGCTTGAGTCCGGTCAGCTCGGCAACTTCACGCGTTCGATATCCGCCCGCGTCCGTGCCGTCCCGGGCTCTCGATTGAATCGGCCGCATGGCGTGGTCCCAACTCGATCGTCAGCCCTCGCGACGTCCGGCCGACGCCGCCACCTTCCCCTCTTCGCCCTCGGGCCCCGACTCGCCACTTGACCCCTTCCCTGCAGTGCGCTTGCCAGAGGCGCGTTTCGCGGGTTTGGATTCCTTGCCGGCACCCCCGTGATCCGCGACGGATTGGCGAAGCGCTTCCATGAGGTCGATGATCTTCGCTTCCGGCTTCT
>JAPPKV010000147.1 GCA_028819775.1 Gammaproteobacteria bacterium
GCCCTTGAAGATCTGGAGGCGGCCTCAACACACATCTCAATGACCGAACGCCGAGGGGAGGACGCTGAGCGTGCGGTCGATGCCTGGCTGAAGTGCGTCTACGTCGAGGGGCACATCGGCGAGACCTTCTCGGGGACCGTGGCCTCGGTGGTGGAGTTCGGTCTGTTCGTCGAACTCGACGGCCTGTTCGTGCAGGGCCTCGTGCATATATCGAGACTCGGGCGCGACTACTACCACTACGTGCCCGAGTCGATGGCCCTCGTGGCGGAACGGTCCGGGGCAAGGTTCGCGCTAGCGGATCGGCTGGAGGTGGTGATCGAGGAGGTGTCGGTGGCCACCGGACGCATCGATCTCGCGTTGGCGTCCCGGGTTGGGCGGCGGGGTCGCCGAGGCAGACGGCGTGCCGGATAGCGCCACGAAACCCGACGTAGATTGGGTATTCGGCGTTCACGGCGTGCAGGCGTTGCTCGACGTTTCGCCGCAGGACGTGCGTCGCCTAGTCATATCCGACGGCCCGCGCAACCGCCAAGTCTCTCAGTTGACGGCGACCGCGCGAGCGGCGGGCGTTCGCATCGAGCGCGTACCCAGGCAAGCGCTTGACCGCTACCTCAAGCGAGCGACGTCCGGGCGTTCGGTCATCGGGGGTGTCGTGAACCACCAGGGCGTTGCCGCCGAGCGACACGCGTTCGCACCGTCCACCGAATCGGACCTCGAGACGCGTTGGCCATCGTTCGAGAATCCATTACTCGTCGTCCTCGACGGCATCGAAGATCCGCGCAACTTGGGTGCATGTCTGCGCACCGCCGAGGCGGCCGGGGCGGACGCCGTACTGATTCCCCGGCATGGTTCGGCGCCGCTGTCCTCCGCCGCTGCCAAGGCGGCAAGCGGAGCCATGGAACGCCTTTTTGTCGTGGAAGTGGCCAACCTGGCGCGCCGTTTGGCGTGGCTCCAGGCGCAGGGCGTTTGGGTAAGCGGCGGGGTCGAGGACGAGACCGCCATGATCTACACGGAGGTCGACTACCGGGGTTCGGTGGCACTCGTTGTCGGCGGCGAGGGGCGTGGTCTGCGCCGGCTCTCCCGCGAGCGCTGCGACCACTTGGTGCGCATCCCCATGGCAAGCACGATGCCAAGCCTCAATGTCTCGGTGGCCCTTGGCGTGTTGCTGTTCGAAGCCGTTCGCCAACGCGCCGCGCAAAGGCCGTAGGGGCGAGGCCGCCGTATCGGCGCTCCCTTGCGTCGCTCATCCGCGATGCCAGGGCGCAACCGGGCCTTGCCTTGATGGGCGCCGTTCATTCAATCTCGGTCGAGTGCGGAGCTTGGAGAAGGCAAAGGTGCTCAGTTTGCGTCACCGTATAGCAATGATCGTCGCCATTTGTCTGGCTCCATCGCTCGCCCTCGACTTTTCGGCCCGGGCGGGGGATGGCAAGGCAACGACCCGCGCCGAACTCGTGGAACGGCTCGTCGAGACCGGCCTAGGAGCTTCCTCGCTAAAGATCGAGAGCGTTGGAGGCCTGATTGGAGTCCACTTCGACACAACCCTTGTCGCCACTCTCCGGATACTTGCGAACGGCGCTTCGCGACCTGTCTATCTGCATCCAGATGTCGATTTGTCACGAGAGGTAGAGATGACTGTTGCCGGAACCCAAGAAGAAGTGGTCCGTGCCGTGGCCGAACACGCGGGACTCGCTGCGAGCGCCAATCCGACCGGATTCGTCGTCGCCGAGGATCGACTGCTCACGGACCCCGATTGGATCGATCAGGCTGTCGTGCTGTCTGGCGTGCCGAACAAGCGCGTCCGCCTAGACATCGACCTCGAGGTCGATGGCGAGGCCATCCCGATCCCGGTTCTCATCGTGGGACAATCCAACTGGACGGGGTTCGAGGCGGGTAAGTGCCACATCAACATGGTAGCCCGCAGGATCGACGACGAGGGAGTCGATCTCGAACTAAGGCAGTTCTCTTCCGTGGGCAACAGCACGGGTTGGGAGAAGGAGATCCCCTACGGAATGCGGCGGACGCTAATCGATGGCCAAATCCCGGGCAAGGATGGGGATTCGTGCCGGGTCTCGCTGCTCGCGTCCGCCTACGAACTCGACTGGAGTCGCTACCCGAATGCCGGGGACGGCGAGACGCCAGAAGCGAACGTGGAGGCGTCGCCCAAGGAAAACGGTGACGACGCAGGCACGGAACCCAACGGCGGCTGACGGGCATTGCGAGGACATGACCACGGACCACCATGCCGCTTTCGCAAAGCTGGGCTTCGTCGACCTGGGCTGCGTTCTCGACCCCGAGGAAGTCGCGCATTGGCTGGGCCTCTTCGACGACGACCGACAACGCTATCCTTACTTCTGGCACCCCTACGGCCACCACCAGCACGCCAACTACGACGCCCTGGTGACCACTCCCGTATTCGACGGATTGATCCGGCATCCCAAGCTGCTCCCCATCGTCGAGTCGCTGCTCGGCGGCCCGGCCTGCTTCGGCGAGATCGGGCTCAGGCGAATGTCCGCGTATTCCGGCGAGCCTCACCAGCAATGGCACCGGGACCGCGCCCCCTGGCTCGATCACCCGCTGCGTATCGACTACTTGCAACTCATGGTCTACCTGACCGACGTCGACGAGGACACCCACTGCTTCTCGCTCTCGCCGGAGTCGGTCGACGAGCCGATCCTCAGCGAGACGAAGGCCCAGTTGCAGCGCGGCGTCTACGATCTCCACGGACCGGCGGGCACCTGCGCACTGTGCAATGCCGCGATCCTGCACACCGCGACCACCCGACCGACGGAGGTGGAGCGCAAGACCGTCCAGATCTACTACGGACACCGCGACCGCGCGCCGCTGGCGAACGACTCGGCGATTCCCGCGACGCTGTGGCGCGATCACACGAACCCGGAGACGCGGGCGTTCTACGGCGTGTTGAACGAGCGAACGCGGCTCATGTTGTCCGCCTTCCCCGACAAGAAGGACGCGTAGGGGCGACCCTAACGCGCCCGCAGGGCGCGCGGTCGCCCGTCCTAGGGCAACGCAAGGCGTCAGCCGGTTGCCACGAGAATGCGCGAGCATTCTCGAAACGCGCCCGAAGGGCGCGCCGGGACAAGCCCGTCCCCTACGAGTGGCTATCCCGAAGCGTCGGTAGGAGTCGACCGTCGCGGGGGGGGGCGCTCAAGGGAGCGCGTCGCAGCGACGCGCAGTTGCTCCGAGGTTCCGACGCTCCTACAATTCGTCACCCGCGTTGGGCAACCAACGCATGACATCGGCTCCTTGCCTCACGTCGGCGGAAGACGCCGAGCGGAGGCGAAAACCGAAAGGAGATCTAATGAGACATTACGAAGTCGTGATCATGGTGCACCGGGATCATTCCGATCAGGTGCCCGGCATGGTCGAGCGTTATCGGTCGTTGATCGCCCGGGGCAACGGCCATGTCCACCGCGTGGAGGATTGGGGTCGCCGTCAGCTGGCCTATCCGGTGGCGAAGATCCACAAGGCCCACTACGTCCTGATGAACATCGAGGTGACGAGCGAGACCCTGGCGGAACTCGAAAGCGCCTTCCGCTTCAACGACGCCGTCATACGCAACCTCATCATCAAGCGCCAGGAAGCGGATACGAGCACCTCGAAGATCTACGAAGAGGAGTTGCGTGAGCAGGAGAAGGAACGCGAACGAGATCGCCGACGGGACGAGGAAGTGCGCGCCCGGGTGGCACGTCGCCAGGAGGAACGGGGCGACGACGCCGACCGCGACGCCGTTGCGGAGCCCAAGGAGGCGGAAGAAGCCGCGGAGGTGGAGTAGACGATGGCACGCAGATTCTCGCGCAAGCGCTACTGCCGGTTTACGGCGGAAGGCATCAAGGAGATCGACTACAAGGATCTCGACCTCCTGAAGCAGTACATCACCGAGACGGGAAAGATCGTCCCGAGCCGGATCACCGGCACCAGCGCGAAGTACCAGCGCCAGTTGGCGACCGCGATCAAGCGGGCGCGCTATCTTGCGCTGCTCCCCTACACCGACCAGCACAAGTAGCCATGAACGTCATCCTGCTCGAACGCGTCACCAACATCGGCGACCTTGGCCAGGAGGTCTCGGTCAAGAACGGTTTCGCCCGCAACTACCTCATTCCGACGGGCAAGGCGGTCCGGGCGACCACCGAAAACCGGGCGGTCTTCGAGGAACGCCGTGCGGAACTGGAGATGGCGGCCAACGCGCGCCTCACCGATGCCCACGAACGGGCGGAGAAGCTCATCGACCAGCGGGTGACCATCGTGGCGCGCGCGTCCGAAGAGGGCCGGCTCTACGGCTCGGTGGGTCCCACGGAGATTTCCCGCGCCCTGACGGATGCCGTACTGCCCGTCGCGAAGAGCGAAGTCCGAATGCCGGACGGTGTGATCCGCGACGTTGGCGAGTTCGAGGTCGATGTCCAGTTCCACGCCGACGTGGTCCAGTCGATCCAGGTCGAGGTCGTCGCAGAATAGTCCATCGACCGCCCGACCAACGACTTTATCCACAAGATTTCCAGCCCCAAACCGCCGGTCAATTAACCGGTTTTCAACCGGGTCATTGCCTTGACGGCGCTCGTCGAGAGGTCGAGTCTTGGTCTTGTCGTGACCAAGGATTGGACAAACGATGGCTGAACCCGTACCGATTGCTCCGGCACCCGCCCGCCTGAAGGTGCCGCCCCATTCCAACGAGGCCGAGCAGTCGCTGCTCGGTGGCCTCATGCTCGACGAACACGCGTGGGACAAGGTGGCCGACAAGCTTGGCCCGGCGGACTTCTACCTGCCGCAGCACCGGATCATCTTCGAGGTGATGGCGGACTTGGCCAACACCAACAAGCCGTTGGACATCGTGACGCTGTCGGGTGCGCTAACGACCCGCGCGATTCTCGAACGCGTCGGCGGCAACCCCTATCTCACGGAACTCGTTGACGCCACCCTTGGCACGTCGAATCTCGAAACCTACGCGGAGATCGTCAAGGAGCGGTCGACACTTAGGCGACTGATCCACGCCGCCAACGAGATAACCGATATCGCCTTCCTCCCCGAGGGGCGGAGTAGCGCGGAAGTGCTCGATGCAGCCGAGCAACGGGTCTTCGAGATCGGCGAGGACCGGCTAAACGAATCCGGTCCCCGGATCATCGCGCCGCTCGTGGACGAGGCGTTCGAGAAAATCGACGCGCTATCCAAGAGTCGCAATCCCATCACCGGCTTGGCGACGGGGTTCAACGACTTGGACGGCAAGACCTCCGGTTTCCAAGATTCCGACCTCATCATCATTGCGGCCCGTCCAGCGATGGGAAAAACGGCGCTCATGGTGAATATCGCGGAACACGCCGTGATGGCTGACCATGCTGACGACGGGGCGGTGCTGATCTTCTCCATGGAGCAGCCTGCGGACCAGTTGGTCATGCGCATGCTGTCGTCCCTCGGCCGCATCGATCAGACCTCGATGCGGTGGGGCAACATGAGCGACGAGGACTGGCCGCGGTTCAATTCCGCCCGTATCCAACTTCGCGAGAAACCACTCTACATCGACGACACGGCGGCCTTGACGCCCAACGACCTGCGGGCGCGCGCGCGCCGGGTGAAGCGGGAAGCCGGCGGCTTGAGGATGATCATGGTGGACTATCTCCAACTCATGCGTCCGTCCCGGGAACAGGACAACCGAACCAACGAGATCTCGGAGATTTCCCGTTCTCTGAAGGCAATCGCCAAGGAAATGAAGTGTCCGCTGGTGGCCTGCTCGCAGTTGAACCGGAGCCTGGAGAGCCGCAACGACAAGCGGCCCTACATGTCGGACCTCCGGGAGTCCGGCGCCATCGAACAGGACGCGGACGTGATCCTTTTCATCTACCGCGATGAGGTCTACAACGAGCAGACCGACGACAAGGGACTCGCCGAGATCATCATCGGCAAGCAGCGCAACGGCCCGGTGGGCACCATCAAGCTCACGTTCACACCGGAACTGACCCGGTTCGACAACCACGTCGCCAGCGAGGTCTACGACACCAGCATGCCGCCGCCCGGAGCGGTTGACGACGACTACGGCGCGGACCCCGTACTCCGGTAATGGCCAAGGCCAAGGTCGCTTTCGTCTGCGCGGACTGCGGTGCCGAACACACCAAGTGGCAGGGCCAGTGTGCTGCCTGCGGCGAGTGGAACACGCTGCGCGAGTTCATCCTGCCGAAGACGAGCCAGGCCGCAGGGCGTGGAACGCCTCAGGGTGGCTACTCGGGTGAATCGCCGCGGTCGGCCCGACTCGTCGACATCAGCACCGCCGGCCATCGGCGGATTGCGACGGGTTTCGGGGAACTCGACCGCGTTCTAGGGGGCGGCTTCGTGCCGGGATCCGTGGCCTTGATGGGCGGCGATCCAGGGGCGGGCAAGAGCACCTTGCTGCTGCAGGTCTCGACCGCTCTCGGTGGAGACGTCCGGGTTCTCTACGTCAGCGGCGAGGAGTCGCTCGAGCAGATCGCCGATCGCGC
>JAPPKV010000287.1 GCA_028819775.1 Gammaproteobacteria bacterium
CGACGCTGCACACCACTGCACGGATTTTCTCGACTCTACCCGGTAACCAAAGACGGACGAGCTTTCCGTTGTCAAGCTCCGTACGACCGCCCCTGCTATGTGGCTCCACGTGGTGGATCTCCACCTCTTCCCATGAAACTTCGGCTCCACAAAAGTCGCATTTCTTGTTGTCTCTCCAGTAGATAATCTCACGCTCAACCGGACCGAATCCCCGCTGCGGGTCCTTGGGCGTGAGGTTGCCGATGTACTTCCTCATTCGCTGGGAATAAAACTGGTGACGCCGCCGAATACTGTCCCTACGGTCGGAATTGGAGCGTGCCCATACTCCGTACTGCAGCCATGCCTCTTTGGGAGCTGGATCACCTTTCGTCCTTCCCGCATCGGCGAGCTCCCGCGAAAACTCATCCTGGGCATCCACCAGCCTCGACTCCCAGGCGCGGGTATAGTCATCCCATATGGAATCCACAAATAACACAAGATGGATCGCCTCGTGAGCCCGCAACTTCGGCCTCTTTCTCGACTCAAATAGGTGGGTGAGCTTGTCCAGTATCGAATCAAGCCGGCGGCAGGAATCGCTCGCCGAGTTAAAATCTAGATGCGCATGATAGTACTCGTCGAGTGCGGCGTTGTTGATGTCCGTAAAGTACAGGGCATCGTTATCTTGGCGCTCAAGGAAGAGAATCGCGATCTGCGCGGCCAGTTGCCTCGTCTTACCGCGATCGCCGGGTTGCATCTTGAGAACGCGTGTGAAAAACTCGTGACCGGGGTACTTGGCTATTTGGGGCTTTCCACCCAACCGTAGAATAAAGTCATTGAACTGTCCCGGATAAGAATCGCGCTTTTCTTGGCTGTTTAACGGCAGTCCGGTCTGGAGGCGCACAAATAGGTCACGGACCTCGTTGACGTTATCAGTCTCAATGAACGCCATGGATAGAGGTGTGTCCAGTAGTTCTTTCTGGAGCTCTTCGGACAGTGCGTAAAAGTACTTTCCGCCCCACGGGCAGGGTTGTTCCTGAAGAAACCTAGGAAACTTAGCCTTTGGGTCGTCGGGCTTGAATAGAGGGAAGGCTCCTTCGACGAACAGGTACAGCGCCTCGATTCTCTGTTGGCCATCAATGATCTCATACCTTTCTTGGGTCATGCCAGCGACCGTTTTCTTGATCTTGTGCAAGTAGATGATCGGCAACTGATATCCACGGAGTACCGAGTCGATCAGCTTCATCTGTTGGTGGGGCTTCCAGACGACTCCGCGCTGGTATTCGGGGTTGGCCTTCGCCATTTCCTCTTTTCGGAGAGCCACCAGGTCCTTGATGGAAAGAGCGTCGAGCTTGGTCTTCATAGAGTGTTTCCCTTCCCTATATCAGGGCGGCTCGCGCACGCGGAACAACACCGCTTGGAGCACCGGCACCACCACGAGGGTCAGCACCGTCGCCCCTCAACAGGCCGAAACCCGACGCCTGCTCGCCCCCCTTCCCATTTCCCCCCGGCCCCGCGGTCCGGTGTCCTCACTCGAGTGCCCCAGAGCCCCGCGCTGACGCCGCGCGGTCACATGTGTGAGCACCACACGGCCCTCGCGGACCGTAGCGGACGAGACGACAAAAGACGGACACTATAGTCCATCGTTCCAAAGTCGTGACAAGGCGTCGAGGAACGTGTCGCAATCGACCGCGGACCATGTGTCAGCCGTGTTGCCGAAAAGAGGGCGTATGCCGTTAGCACACATGAACTGACTGCGATCAGCGCCATACATCCAGTTGAACGTCCTCACGATATTGTCGCAGTAGTTACCGCCGAAATGGCCGCTCGGCACATTATGCAAAAGACCTTCCAAAAAGTATGACGGAGCCCGTTGGCGTGATATTATTCGTCGTCTGACGAGCGTATTTCGCATATTCTTGTAAATCCGGACTACCGGCTTGTACAATCCGTTCACTTCCTGGTGCTTGGCTGTGCAATTCTCAGAGTGTTGCCGAGGGCAGTTCACGATGCTGACACCGTTGGACGAAACGAGTCGAATCCCCTCGTCGTACTCGCAGTCCCACGCTGCCGCAAAACGCCGGTAACATCGGAACTGAGTGGCCGCCACAACGTCAGCACTTCGGCGGCTACCGCTGCCTGCAATCTTGAAAGCCTTGCTGCCCAATGTCACGGCGCGTGGAAACGCACTCTCCAGGGCGTGCTGCACATCTGCCTTGAACTGCGGATAGTGGTAGCTCGCGCCACCAGGATAGGCGTTCTCAAACGAAACGCGCTCCCCCGGAGTTAAGAGGTCGATATCGTAATGGAAGGTCGATCGCAGGCAAATCACCACGTCCACGTCGCTTTCAGCGTACACGTTCGTGTCGTTCCCGTACGAACCCTGAAGGAATACCTTGAAGTCGGTGCCATGATAGGCTGTCTGGTCAGATAACAAAGCGCGTCGCATAGTGGCATAGGTGTCTCGAGATTGAGCCACCGCGCCCTGGTGGGACCATGTCTGGAGTTGAGTCTCTGGGATCGCCATATCAACCTAAGGTGCGTTCCGCGACCACTGTTGCTTGCGCGGGTGCATCAAGGAGTCGTCGGAGAGCGGTTTCGTGAGTCGCAAACGATTCACCACCGCGCTGATAGAGCATGTTGAGTTTGGTCAGATCTGATTCCAGAAGATCTGTAGCCATCTCGGGGCGTTCGAAGGTGTCGTTAATCCGCACCGTCGGTGTTTCTCCGAACATAATGACACGGAGTTGCTCCATGGACGTCGTGTTGACGTTGAGAGTCTTCTGGAGAAGTTGGAGCGCCCGAAAGCGCCGCTTGAACCAGGACCGCCAAGAAGACGGCTCCGGGTAGACGCCGACGCCGATGCTCACGACGCGGAGGTTTGTCTGTTCGTGGCCGAGAGCCTTGACGGCATCGGCGATAGCGTACAGCGTCGGGTTGTTCGCGCAATAGCCGCCATCCAGGAGTTCAACGTGGTTACCGTCGTTGGTCGTGAGGACGACTTTCTTGAAGAAGGGATAGGCGGAACAGGAGGCCCGCACGGCGTCGGCAATCGTGCAGCCGAAGCCAGGTGCGAAGGTGGCTCGTCGCCCGTGCGCCTGCGCCACGTTCCCCTTGAAAATCATCGGCCTCTCGAATTCCCAGCGCGTTGCTACGATGCCGATACCAGTCAAGACATCGGCGAATGTCTTGGTCGAAAAAACGGTTAAGGCTAGCTGTGCGAGGGCCGCGGAGCGGCCGCTTGCGGTCCGGGAGCGCATGATGGTCGGCACGTGCTCTTTGTAGAGAGCATGGATTTCGTCCACGGAGCGGCCGAGAGCAAGCAGTCCCGCGATAATTGCACCGGTGCTGGTGCCAAAGATGAGGTCGAACCGCGTGTGAAGCGGACGGTTGACCATCGCCTCGAGTTCCCTCAAGACGCCGAGCGTATAGAAACCCTTCGCTCCACCGCCGTCCAGCGACAGGATGCGAAACGGTGGCGCGGCCGCCGTCATTGCCGGTTCGCCATTGGGCATCACCATATATCCCCGCGCGAAGTACGATACCACGATGGCCTGGGTCGATGATCCGGACGTGGCGACGTGACTCTTGCCGGTGGCCAACGGAACCGCGACATGACGGCGCCGGATCGGTGAGTTGGCAACGTGAGCGGCGGTGGCTCGGGGGCCGGGAAGTGTACCGGGTTCCTGGAGATCTCGACGGTTCGCGTCTGCCGCGCGGTGGCCGTCGGGGCCGCTCGTGCCGCAACCGTGGCGGTCACTGCCCGGCTGGGTCACGCCCGACGAAGCGCGGCCGGAAGGCCCGCCGGGGCGGCGCCGTCATCCGGTCGTCGATGTGCTTGAGCGAGCTGCTCCGCCGTCGCCGTCGCGGGCCGGAAGCGCGCCGGCGGGGCCACCGGTATCAGCTTCGGATTCTCGATTCGTCCCCGTCGGCTCGCCGACCGGCGGCCCCAGCGCGTTCGACGGGGTAGCGTTGGCGTTTCCTCGCTCTCCGGGTGCCGTGTCGTCGAGCGGGGTCACGCTGTCCGTCTTTCGTCCGTTCGGCCGCAACGAACGCCAGCGTCCCAGAGGCCGGCTCGTAGTCCACGGCTGGCGTCGCGCTGCCGTCCGCCGGCTGGTGGTCGACCGTCACTGCCGCGCCGCCGCGCGGTCGCGGCAGCGCGAAGTGGAGGGTCTCGTCCTGGTTCTCTTCGGCGCAGGCGTCCGCCTCCGAGGTCCCGGCCGGGGGGGCGGCCGAGAGCGGAGTCGATATCGGGCTCGCGTGCTTGGTCCTGGTCCAGAACGGTCGCTTCAACGGGCGGTCCTCGGCCTCAGCGGCTTGCTCCTCGGAAATCGAAGCCGCCTCGTTCTCGTCCACGTCCGTCTCCTGGGTCGGGCAGTCGATGGACTTGGCCGGATAGGCTGGTTCGTGCTCCAGCGCCGCGCACAGAGCCCGGCTGGCCATGGCCCCGGTCGCGACGACCCCCGGGCTGTTGCACAGCGTCGGCGCCGGTACTGGATCCGTCTCGGGACGCCCTTGACGATGAGCCGCTCGCGGGTGGTGGCGTCCCATTGCGCCCGCGCCTCGGTCGCCAGCTCGTTCAGCTTGGCTGCGGCGATTCTCTCGCGTCTGTTCGTGCCTGTTTGCCTCGGTTTGCTCGCCTACATGTCCGCCCCAGAGTTGGTCTCAGTGTCGCACGCACTTCGCCGACGGTGCTCCGCCACAGCGGTGGGAGCCCGCGGTCGCGTTGCCGTCCCCGAACCGGATGTGCAGGGGAGGGATCGGGGCGCCGTGGAGCTGACGCGCGCCTCGCCCGCGGTTCCCCGGACTCGGCGGGGTCACGAACCGCGCCCCCCGCATCCGCTATCGCGTCGCCGGCACGGGATCTCCGTGGCATCTGCGGTATCGACCCATTCATCGATGACCTCCCGCGGCCAGCGAGGGTCGCCGCCGGGAAGCGGGATCGGTGCGGTCGGGAACACCCGATCCTCTAGCATCTTGTACGCGGTCGACCGCGAGACGCCCAGTGACCAGCAACCGAGTTTGACCGTCAAGAGCTGAGCCATCACCGGTGGCGTCTGTCGGCATGGCACGTCGCCTGGCTAGGAGTTGAGGCGGAATGGAGATCGTCCGCGCAGCCGCGATCCCGATGCAGGCTCCCGACGTATGCGCGTATATGCCGATGGCAGATCATGGTCATGAGCCTGGTCAACCGCCGTCCGCCTTGGTGGGCGATATACCGCCCGCCACGGCGACCATCGATTTCGCCGCGGCGGTCCGACGGCGTCTCGCGGAACGAGGCCGGTCCCAGTACCGGGCCGCTCCCAACAGCGGTCTGCCGCAAGACGCCATCCGGTCGGTCTTGAACGGGCTCGTCCCCCGCCTCAGCCACGTCGAGCAGATCTGGCGCGTCACCGGTTTGGAGCTCTTCATCGGACCGCCGCGTGACGTTCAGGTCGAGGCCGACGGCGCGAATCGTCCCGCCCTCTGACCCGCTTCGACTCAAGCGTCCAACTGCCGGTGCAGGCGATTTCGCAGCCGTCGCCGGAGGTCCACCTGATGGAAAGCGACGAGCAGGGGCAGACGAGGCTGGCGCCGGTGGATCTGGACGACCCACAGGCGTTCTACGTGACCTACTACGTCTACTCGATGGTCCCGATCGGCATCTGGCCGGCGGACCCAACGGCCACCAGGACCTGTTCCCCCAGCGGTGAGAGCGCACCGGCGTCGGCGACCGCGGCGTCATCCTGGCCGCGTGCCGCGGCTGGGTGGCTGCGTCGGACCCGGCGCCCCGGCTCCCCGACGGGCGCCCCGGCCGAATCAACGGTTTGGGGCGAGTGCTGTTTGACGGGCAGCCCGAGCTCCAGGCCGGGGCGTTGGAGCATCTCGAAGAGACGACCGCCGCGTTCAACCGGAGGATCAACGACTGGCTCGAGCAGGGCGCGGCGGAGCGCTCCGACATGGAGGATCTCCTCCAGCAGGTCGAGAGCGGGAAGCAGTTGGCGCAGCTCTTGTCCTGGCGCTCGGAAGCGTCCCGCAACCAGTCCGGATGGCTTGGTGAGCGGTCGACCGGTTCGCCGCCCGGCGTGAGGGCGGGCAGCGGGCCATGACCGATCCTGCCCGCGCGCGAAAGAGCGCGGCGCCTGCGCCCGCCGGGCGACTGCGTCGTCGCCGGCAAACTGCCCTTCCGTTCACTTCCCGCCACCGGCTCGACTCTGACGACCCTCACGAAAAGCGGCCACCGGGCGACGACCGGCTGCCATCCGCCCAGCCGGCCGCACGAGTCGTCAGCGCTCGT
>JAPPKV010000080.1 GCA_028819775.1 Gammaproteobacteria bacterium
TCGTGATGCCGCCACCAAGGATCTTTGCCGTGTGCATGAAGTTCATGTAGCCGGATTTGGCGTACTGGATATCACGCCGCGTGGTCTTCGGCCGGCCGCCCAGCGCAAGTGCCGCATCCAGCGCCCTGTCCGCCGCCTCGAGATAGCTGCGCACGTGCAGCGCCGAGATCCCTTGTTTCGCCGCAACCGTGTCGAAACCGCCGGTATCGGCTTCCGCGGGCAGGTTCTGGATGAGATCCATGCCCTGGGCTTCGTCGAGCCCGAGGAGGTCCTGGATCGTGTAGGCGTATTCGAGCCGGGTCAGGCGTCGAAGGGGTGTGCGCTGGCCGTTCCGAGCCGCGAGATTCGCTTCGAGCAGCGATTCCTTCATCGACGCGAGCGCCGTCGCCAGTTCATCGGGTTCGGGCATCAGCGCACCCACCGGGGGCATCTCACCGTTGTCGAGGCGTTCGTAGACCCTTGCCCAAGCGCCGAAAGTCGCCGGATCGGTAAGATCGTAGCCAAGCCCTGCCAAATCCAGCGGGGCCAGGATCGTGCCGGTGTGGCAAGCGATGCAGTGTCTTTGGACGAGCGGTGCGACTTCGGCTTCAAAGGCGTGGACCGGCGCGGTCAACGCCAGCGCGACGAGAGTGGCGGCCAAGCGGATCGGCACGGTCTTCGCTCCCCGTCTAGAACGCACGTCCGCCTCCCTCGCAGCCCGGCTTTCGGCGACCAACATTCCGACTCTCAAGAGTGCCACCAGCCGATTCGCAATGCCAATCTCGATTCGCCGCTACGAGTCCTTGCCGCGGAACCCTTCGTTGCCTTTGTAGGGCGCGTCCCGGGTGGTGAAGGCGTGCTTAAGGCCCCCTTCGCGGATCGACTCGCCGAAGCTGTACGTCCACTCGGTCATCTGCGCCAACGCGTCCTGCTCGGTGGCGCTGCGCACCGACGAGTAGATGCCCATGTTCTCGTAGAAGCGGTTCATGGTGAGCTTCAGCACGGCCAGGTGGTCCGCGGAACCGTTGGCGATGCGCTCGGCGAACTCGATGGTGTTGGCGTCGAGGTCTTCCTTCGGCCAGGCGTAGTTGATCATCTCCACTTCCGCCGCCTCGCCGCCGGTCATGTTGTCGCCGGTGTAGTAGTACTCCTTGGCCTTGCGCATGCTGAGCACGAGCGGCCAGATGCAGCCGTTGCGCGCGGTGCCGAGGCCGCGCAGGCCCGGGTGGCCGATCTGCGTGTCTTCGGCCGCGACAACGAGGTCCGCCATCATCGCCAGTTCGCAACCGCCCGCGAGCGCGTAGCCGTGCAGTTGGGTGATGGTGATCTTCGCCATGTTCCACAGGTACATCTGCACGTCGGTGATCTGCTGCATGGACGTGCGAACGTTCACCATCAGCGTGCGACGCTTGGCGTCGACCGTCTGATAGCTGCGCTCGCCCGGACGGCGTTCGCGACCGGGTGTCAGGTCATAGCCAGCACTGAAGCAGCGTCCGGCACCCCGGATGATGATGACCCGGCAGCCTTGGTCCGCTTCCAGGTCGTGCAGGCAGTCGTTGAGTTCGGTGAAGAGTTCGCCCGTCAAGGCGTTCATCTTCTCCGGCCGGTTCAAGGTGATCCGCGCCAACCGGTCTTCGGTGCCGAGGCGCTCCAGGATGAGCGTGTTGTAGTCCGCCATGCGGTCCTCCCCAGTTCTATGTCCCCGGGACAGCCCTCGGTGGGTGTCCCCTTGTGGAAAAGCATAAGCGGGTGGCTCCAATAGGTCACGAGCCGGCGCGGTTGGTACGCTAGGCCAACTTCACGACGAGGTCACCATGCGTCACAAGGTCATTCTCGATCCGGCGTTCCGTCGCATGGAGGAGATCTTCCATCCCGATGACCTGGCACGCCTGCACGCGGTGTGCGACGTCGTCTGGGGCAAGGACGAGCCGATGCCACCCGAGTTGATCGACCGCGAATGTCTTGACGCCTTCGCCATCGTCACCACGCGGTGGCGGTACGGCGAACTCGCCGGTCTGCCGAAGCTACGGGCGATCCTGGAGGTCGGCGGTCGGCACCCGAGTTCCGCCGTCATCGACTACGACTATTGCCGAGCAAACGGCATCCGCGTGTTGAGCTGCGCACCGGCGTTCGGGCCGATGGTCGCCGAGATGGCACTCGGCATGGCCATTGACGCCGCCCGCGAGATCACCGCCGGTCACGAGGCATTCCGCGCCGGCAGCGAGAAGTATCTCTGGGACGGCAACGTGGACACGTTCACGCTCTATGGCGAAACGGTCGGCTTCATCGGATTCGGCGGCTTGGCGCAATGCCTCAAACCGCTGGTCGCGCCGTTCGGTTGCCACCTGCTCGCCTACGACCCGTGGCGCACCGACCAGTTCTTGAAGGACCAAGGCGCGGACCCCGTTGGTCTCGACGACCTGCTGTCGCGGGCCCGGGTGATCTTCGTGTTGGCGATTCCCTCCACCGAGAACAGGGCGCAGATCGGTATCCGGGAACTGGCGCTGATCCGTCGAGATGCCGTGTTCGTATTGATGAGCCGTTCACACGTAGTCGACTTCGAAGCGCTCACAACGGCCCTGGTGGAAGGTCGGTTCAGAGCCGCGATCGACGTATTTCCGCAAGAGCCAATGCCGGCCGACCACCCGATTCGGCGGGCACCGAATGTCGTGCTCTCCGCCCACCGGGCCGGCAGCATCGTCGGCGACTCGAACCTCATCGGCCGCATGGTCGTGGACGATCTCGAAGCCATGGCGCAGGGCCTGCCGCCTTGGCATATGCAGGTGGCCGAGCCGGAGATCGTGGCGCGGTTGCCTTAGGGGTTGTCTGCAGACTGGTCGTCATTCGTTAGCAACTCGTCCCCCGGCATGGGTGGGACGTCGGGTGCATCGTTGAGATGACGCTCCAAGGCTCCGGGCTTTGCCTTGGCAGACCGCTGGCCTAGGACCTCGCTCGCAACTTCCGCTGCACGGTCAGCATTGCTACAGATTGCCCGACCATTCGCGGGCTTGGACAGTGGGTGCGTGTCGATGCAGTCCGCCATGCGATCCTCTCAAGTCCCAAGACAGCTCCCATTGGGGGCACCCATCCGCGACAAGCACTCGCCGGTGGTGCTAACAGGCCACAGCCCGGAGGGCAGTTGTTACGCTACTAGTTCGATCACCATCCAATCAAGGAGCAAACATGAAGAAGGCGCTGATGGTCCTAGGTGTGGTCATCGGTGTCGGTGCAGGGCTGTACGGAGCGGACTGGGCCGAAGAAAAAGCCGAATGGCGGCAGCATCTCCCGATCACGGAAATCACCGTCAACGGCGTAGAGAGGCAATACCACCTCTTCGTGCCGACGAGTTCGCATGAACGCCCCATGTCGCTCGTGGTGATGCTAATGGGTGGTGACGCGGGAAGCTGGAAGTTTCCGCAACAGGACAGATGGGAAGAACTGGCGGAGCTTGAGGGGATCATCATCGCCTTCCCCGTCGGCAAAGTCATGCCGCCCAACGAGAGTGCGTGGCAGCTGAATACCGATGCCCAGTCGCGCCATGACATCGACTTCATGGGGGCCATGATCGATGACATCTCGTCCAGCCACGCGGTCGATGCAGCGCGGGTCTTCGCAGTTGGCTACTCGCTGGGCTCCATGTTCTCCTACGAACTCGCGTGCCAGATGAGCGAGCGTTTCGCGGCACTAGCCTCGTTCGCCGGCTCCATGCCGGTCTCGCCGAAGTCCTGTGACCCGGAACGCAACGTCCCCCTCATGCACATCCACGGCGTGAAAGATCCCATCATCTCCTACGAGGACGCATGGGACTGGAAAGACTGGGACTCTGTCGGAACGATGCAGAACATCCCCAGCTTGGTTCAATTCTGGCGCGATCGCTACAACTGCCAAGGGGAACGCAGGGCGGAGTCCGAGGGTGAGGTCCACTTCGTCTACGATTCGTGCGAACAGGGAGCGCAAGTCGAGCACTACCGACTGGAAACGGCGGGGCATGATTGGCCGGAAACCCTGAGCGGCGTTTCGACCCATCGTGTCATCTGGTCGTTTCTCAGCGGATTCACGACACCTTAAGCAGCGGACAACCGAATCGTCGCTCCGCTGGAGTCGCCGGGCAAGTTTGTTCGTCTGCACGTTTCCAGTCTGAACTGCGCTACCTAAGGTCAAGAGGTGTCACAATCATCGGGTACCGAAATGTCCATGTCTTTGCCTTAACCCGGGGACAGAGAGTGACCGGAGACATTGAGACGGATTCGCGAGCGTTCATCGCCAAGGTCAAACGGAAGGCCGGCAAGTTCGGTCTGCGGATCGAACGGGTCGACGCAGACGCAGGCATAGTCGCCGCGCTTGGCGATCAACTGCTCGTCGTCTTCACCGAGGACCACGACGGCTTGGTGGTGGGGTTGGCAAGCCGACAGCGTCCCGAAGACTGTTTTGCCGCCGAATACGTCGCCGTAATGCTCGGCGGCATCGATACGAAGGAGCTAATCGCGTACCGAAATCGGCAGGAGCAATTCGTCACCTCCGTCGACGACGCCGAACCCCCGGCACCATTGCGCGACACGAACTGGTTGCTCAATTGGGTTCGGGAGAATGAAGGAGAACTCATCGAGAGGTTCTGCGTGCAAGATCCGAAGCTACAGCTCGACGCCATCGTTCACAGCTATCTCGCAGCGACAGCCGGCAATTGAACGAATTCCCGGAAGTACGGACCAGCCTTCCGGCCCTACGCCTAGTGCCACGGGGACTCGAACTACCCGGTGACCGACGACCGGCGCGGCGAGTAGGAACATCTGTCCAACAAAGCACCCGCGTGGCATGGTTCTTGACGGTGGTTTCTGACCACTCAGCCTGGGGAGAATTCTAGTGCGACACCCACGCCTAAATCGGTCGAGACGACTTTTCGCGTCGGCCAGCTTGGCAGCATTGCTCGCTGCGGGAAGCGGCTCTGCAGTCGAGACAGCCGGTGGCTGGCTCCACTACGGCGGTTCGCTTGGGGGCGACCGATATGCCGCACCTTCGGGGATAACCCCGGAGAGCGTCGAGCGTCTCTCGCGCGCCTGGGTCTACCGAACCGGCGACGGCGAATCTTCGAAGTTCCAGGCTACGCCGATCGTCGTTGGCCGCAAGCTGATCGCCTCCACGGGTTTCAACCGCGTGTTCGCCTTGGATGCGGCCACGGGTACCGAGATCTGGACGTTCGACCCGAAGGTTGGCCGCCCAGAGTCGTATAGCGAACCGTTCACGTCGCGCGGCGTGGCCGCCTGGAAGGATGCAGACGCAGATGGAGACCAGGGGCAATGCCGCACACGGATTTTCCTGGGCACCCTCGATGCCCGTCTCTTCGCACTCGATGCCGATACGGGCATTCCGTGCGCCGACTTCGGAAAGGCCGGCGCAATCGACCTGTCTGCGGGCATCCCGCGGTACCGCCAGCGCGACTATTCCTTGACGTCGCCACCGACGGTGGTCGGGGATCTCGTCATCGTCGGCTCCGCCATCGGCGACAACGGCGCGGCCGAGCTCGAGCCCGGTATCGTCCGCGCTTTCGACGTGCGCGACGGCTCTCTCGTTTGGGGGTGGGATCCCGTCCCTCGCTCGGACGATCATCCGGGCGCCGACACCTGGGCGAAGGTCCGGGACAACCGTACCGGCGGCGCGAACGTGTGGGGCGTGATGTCCGCCGATCCCGGGCAGGATCTGGTCTTCCTGCCCACGACGTCGCCTTCGCCGGACTTCTACGGCGGCGAGCGTCTAGGGCACAACGCCTTCGCGAACTCGGTAGTGGCACTAAGGGCATCCAGCGGCGAGTTCGTATGGGGCTACCAGACCGTGCGGCATGACCTGTGGGACTACGACCTCGCCTCCCAGCCGCTTCTTTTCGAACACACGTCGGCGGGCGGCATGAGACGGCCTGCCGTCGCCCAAGCGACCAAGACGGGTTTCGTGTTCGTGCTGGACCGCGCGAGCGGCGAGCCGCTTCACCCGGTGGAGGAGCGCCTCGTGCCGCAGAGCGATGTCCCCGGGGAGGAAGCGGCTCGGACGCAACCGTTCCCGAAGCTGCAATTGCACGTGACCGATGCGCGACCGCTTCGGTTCTGGGGCCTTGCGGAGGAACACCGCGCAGCGTGCCGGAGACTCATGGCCGGCGTGCGCTACGAGGGCATTTTCACGCCGCCGAGCCTCAAAGGCACGATGCTCTATCCGGGCAACCCCGGCGGCACCAATTGGGGTTCGATGGCCTACGACCGCGGCTCGCGCATCGGCTA
>JAPPKV010000139.1:0-4204 GCA_028819775.1 Gammaproteobacteria bacterium
ACGCTGCGTGCCCTCGGCGTGCTGGTGGCGCTGTTCCAGGGCAATGGCGAATCGATGGGTCATCGACACCTGGTAGGCATCGAGGAACCGGAAAGCGCCCTGCATCCCGCCGCCGCCGCCGTCCTGATCGACAGCCTCACCGACGCCGCGCAGATAGCCCAGGTGGTGGTGACCAGCCACAGTGCGGACCTGCTCGACAACGATGCCATACCCGACCGCTCGATCCTCGCGGTCCTGTCCGAACACGCCGAAACCAGAATCGGCCCTCTCGATGAGGCCGGGCGCACGACGCTGCGCGGTCAGCTCTTCACCGCCGGCGAGCTGTTGCGGATGGACCAGTTGCACCCCGACCCGGAGCAGTCTGCTTCCCGCCAACTCGACCTGTTCGCACACAAGGAGCATGGTTCCGGGGCGGTTCGGCGACCCAAAATGCGCAAGAACTTGCATCATGGAGGTCTCCAACGAGCCAATGTCTGAATCCGATAGCTACTCGGGCACCCGAATTCCTTCCTACTCTGATCTTCTATGGCCAACGCTCCAGGTGCTTAAGCGTCGTGGTGGATCGGCCTCTATCCGCGAACTGGAAGAAGGTGTTGTATCGTTTTTGAATCTGAACGATGAAGTCCTGGAGATCCCACATGGGAACGGACCTCAGTCGGAAGTGAATTATCGAGGCGCCTGGGCTCGCACGCACCTGAAATTGATCGGGGCAGTCGATAATGCGTCGAGAGGCGTGTGGACAATCACGGACCTCGGACGTTCCGTCGACTCGGAGACAAGGCTACGGACCCTCGACAAGCAACAACGAAAACGAAAGAAGCCTCGAAGCGGTCGTTCCACAAAGACGGAGGATAACGCAACAGACAGCCGTACATGGCAAGACGATCTGCTTGATGTACTGAAGTCCATGAGCGCCGACGCTTTCGAACGTCTTTGCCAAAGACTGCTGAGGGAATCTGGCTTCACCAAGGTGGAAGTCAGCGGACGTGTCGGTGATGGAGGGATCGACGGTGCTGGAGTGCTGCGCGTGAATCTTCTTTCGTTTCATGTCCGATTTCAATGTAAGAGGTACTCGGGATCAGTCGCCACAAGAGAAGTCCGTGACTTCAGAGGAGCGATGGTTGGAAGAGCCGACAAGGGTCTGTTCATTACGACCGGAAGATTCACGGGTGACGCTGAACGTGAGGCAGTGCGAGATGGCGCTCCGGCCATTGATTTGATAGATGGTATGGCTCTGTGCGATCTGTTGAAGGATCTCCAACTCGGCATCAAGACCGAAACAGTCGAGGTACCGAGAGTCGATGCCGGTTTCTTCGCTGGTGTGTAGCGGCCCCTCTATCGTTGCCGATCCAAATCGGTGCAGCGTCACATGGACCGACCGTGAAGCCAAAGTTCGCAAGTGCCACGCACATGCCAACGGCGAGAATACCGGTCGGTGATAGCGAAGCCCGATCAGATCTCTGTCCAGGTGGCGAAGGAGCGCCGTGACCGCCTTGCCGTCGGGAGGGTAGAGAGGCTGCTGGCGCAGGAATACACGCGAAATACGCGCTCACGGGATGGATGAACGGCAGTACCGCCGGTTCTTTCTCCCTTCCGCGTAGGGATGGCCGCCGGGTACCCGGCGCCACGGCCAACTCGGGGGGAGGGTGCGGTAGAGATCGCGTTCGGCTTCTTCTGGGCCCGACCTGCACACGCTCCCGCGGCTTGCCGACCACGGTGACAAGATCGGCCTCCTGATCGACGACGTCGCTATAGCCGCGGGGCAGGCGGAGGCTGGTTCATCGCGGCGGCTTGGTGTCGCCGCGACCCTCTCCGATCCTGCTCTGCCCGGGCCATCGGTCGGTCACTGTCGGTTGTGGTCACTACCCGTCACTACCCATATGGTGGACTTACGCGGGCGAGCCGCATACGATAAGAAAAACGCGCTCCGACCCGGAGCAGCACGGGACACGGGGGTACTGTCATGGCGCGGAGCGACCTCCTCGTTTCGCTGGTGAAGGCCGGATCGAGCGGTGACGTGGCGCGCGCCCGCTCCGTCACGGAAGCAATCATCGCCGAGGAGCGCGCAAAACGTCACAATGTGCTTGCTGAACGGCTGTCGGAGGCGATGCACGTCAACGGCGGAGGTCCCGGGACGGTGAAGTTTGCCGGCCATGGCCAACGCCACCGGGAGTTTCTGGTTGAGTTGACTCCTCGGCGGCGGATCGAGGAACTGGTCCTTTCCGATCTTGCACGGCGGGCATGCGACGAGTTGATCGAGGAGCAGCACCGGGCCGCTTTGCTGCGGGCGCACTCGCTGGAGCCACGGCACCGGGTGCTGCTGGTGGGACCTCCCGGCAACGGCAAGACGTCCCTCGCGGAGGCCATAGCGGAAGCCTTGGCGGTGCCGTTCTTCGTGGTCCGCTACGAAGCGATGATCGGCAGTTTTCTCGGGGAAACCGCCGCCCGCCTGAAGCGTGTCTTCGACTATGCCCGCACGACCCCCTGCGTGTTGTTCTTCGACGAGTTCGATGCAGTGGGTAAGGAGCGCGGCGACGTCCACGAGACCGGTGAGATCAAACGGGTGGTCACATCGCTGCTGATGCAGGTGGACGATCTGCCAAGCTACACCGTGGTGGTGGCCGCCACCAACCACTCCGAACTGCTTGATCGCGCTGCGTGGCGCCGGTTCCAGGTTCGCCTCTTGCTCAATCCGCCGACCCGGGGAGACCTGACAACGTATATCGCACGGTTCGCTGCCACCCTTGACGAGCCGCTGGGCCGGACACCCGATACGATCGCCAAGAATCTGGGCGCGATCAGCTACGCGGAGGCCGAGGATTTCTGTCGGGATGTACGGCGACGCAGCACCCTCGCGATGGGAGAGCAACCGCTAAGGACCATCGTTGCCGAACGGTTAAAGCTCTGGGCCGAGCGGTCGCGCGCATCTCACCAATAGCGGACATTGTATGGCAGAGTTCCCCCTACTCCCGATCCCGGCGCCTGAGCCGGGTGAACGTCCCCCAGGAACACCACCCAGAAGCAATTTGCAACTCCCTGGCCGCGTGCGGCAGGCGCAGCGCCTGGAACCGGTCTTTCGGCGTCTTCGCGCCGTCTTTGACCAGGACCGTGACCCGCTGACTCTTCTTGACGACCCAGCCGGCATTGCGCCAGAGCGAGCGCTGGTGCTGGAGGTCGCGGGCACGATCGACCAGTTTCACAACGCTGTACGCCGGCTTGAAGGGCTGGAACTGCTCGGTGACGAGGAGACGGAATTTGAAGCGGACATCGACTTTGCCGTACGCGACACAAGGAAGGGTCGTGTCGGAGAGCGCCGTTTTGATAAGCCGGTAGCGGGTCGGCTCTATCTGGCGATGCCCGATACGCGAGCACTTCGCGAGTTGGTCAGTCTCTGGGATCGCCACCAAGCTGGTCTTCCGTCCCAGTCAGGCTTCGCGCCATGGTACGATGTATTCGATCGGCTCTATCAACTGCGCCCATGGGGGCCATTGGATCGTATTCCAGACGACACCATCACCTACCTCAACGAGTACCTCGCCGACCGCCGCGGTGCCGCCGTGCGGCTGGAGATCGAACTGTGGAGTACTCACAGTGCCGGGCGCCACCGGGAGTCCGGCCTTCGTTTTGACCAAGCGCTCCGTAGCGCCGGTGGGGAGGTGGTCGAGCGATCGTCCATACCCGAAATCGCCTACGAAGCCGTGTTGGTGGATCTGCCGGCCGATGAGATCCGCCCCATCATCCAACGACAGGAAGTGTCGCTTGCGATCTGCGACAGCATCATGTTCATCCGGCCTCAGTCAACCGCTCTGTTTCCTCCGTCCGTTGCGTCCCTTGGCGCTGGCGACGAAGTCGAGTCACCGCCGGACGAACACATACCCCCGATCGCGGCCGTGTTCGACGGCGTGCCTGTGCAGCGACACCGGCTTCTGGACCAGCGCCTTCGGTTGGACGATCCCGACGGTCTCGACGCCCTGAGCGTCGTATCGGAACGACGCCATGGCACCGAGATGGCCTCCCTCGTCCTTCATGGCGACCGCAACGTTGGAGGCGAGCCATCATTGCCGCGTCCGCTCTATTTCCGGCCGGTCCTATATGCGCCGGGCGACGGTTCGCCGGAGCAGCCTCAGTCAAATCGCCTGCTAATTGACACGATCTATCGAGCCATCCGGCGAATGAAGGTTGGCGATTCTGAGGGCGGCGCGTC
>JAPPKV010000139.1:4304-6215 GCA_028819775.1 Gammaproteobacteria bacterium
AACGCCCTTGACGGTCAACGCTCTCAGAGGACGTTGTTGTCGCCGGCGGAAGCACTGAACGTGATCACCGTGGGGGCATGGTATGAGGACGCAGTGGATCGATTGAACGAATCCAGCATCGTTTACGAACCATACGAACACACTGGGCCCAACATCACCTCCGCTATGGGCCTGGGGCATCGGAAAGTTGTCAAACCAGACATTTTCATGCCGGGAGGCCGGGAGCTGTTCAGCATCTCGAGCACCGGTGGATCGTTGGGTATTCGTCGTGCGGAGCCGGGCCGGCTCTATGGCTTGAAGACGGCAATTCCGGATGCCGGAGGAAGACTTGACCAGGAGGGACTCACCGCCGGCACCAGTGCTGCCGCGGCCCTCGCGTCGCGCGCCGCACACCGCCTCTTTGACGCGCTGTCCGATGAGGACAACGGTGGAATTCTCACCGATGTCGATCCGATGTACTACGGCGTCGTGGTGAAGGCGCTTCTTGTACATCGTGCACGCTGGGGTGAACTCGGCAACCTGCTTGACGGTATCTTCGGTCCAACGGGTAAAGGTAGCCACGTAGCCCGCAAGGACAACATCACGGGAGTGTTGGGATATGGACCGCCGGTGGTCGAAGAGGCGATGAGTTGTGCATCGAACCGCGCCACGCTGGTGGGATATGGAGAGGTTCAGCCAGACGGAGACGCGGTGCTGTACCGAGTGCCCTTGCCGCTTGCGCTTGAACGGGTCACCGAGCCTCGATCGATCACCCTGACACTCGCGTGGTTCTCACCCGTGAACGTGCGACACCGGGCCTATCGCCGAGCGAAGTTGGAGATCAGACCCGAAAGATTCAACGAGAGTATCGGAGTGACAAGACTCGGCTCACAGCCGTCAGACAAGTCGGTGCCTCGTGGCTCGCTGTCCCATGTGCACTATGAGGGGGATAGAGCTGTGCCGTTCATCGATGACGGTCATCTGCTATTCCGGGTGTTCTGCCGCGAGCAGGGTGGATCACTGGATGGTTCGGTCAGCTACGGCGTCGCGGTGACAATCGAGGCTGGCGAGGCTATCCCCGTGTACCAGCAGGTCCGGCAGCGGCTCGGGATTCAACCGAGAGTCGGCACCACCCCTTAATACACCCCTAATACGCCGACTTGGCGCACTATGGCGTCGTTGGGAACGATACCCACGACCTGGAACGACGTTCCTGCCACGGAGCCGGAGCTTAGTCGACAAGGTGTTTTCATACATGGGGGCGAGGAATTACGATGACGGCGTGGCGCAGCGGTTCTTTGAGCAACCGATCCTGAACTCGCCGTACGAGTACCCGGCGCGGCACTGGGAGCTGGACGAGAACCGCCAGCCGACCAACCAGGTGGTCGACCGGCGGCGTACCGTGTCGTTCATCACGCCGATTCCCGCCGCCCGAAAGCGGCGCGCGGCTCAGTCCGAGTTGGGTCTGGACGATGCCCGCACAGCGGCGGCCGAGGACGGCCAGCAGTACGAGCTGATGAGGATGATCGAGAGCGTGCGCCACAGCGTGAACGAGTGGCGCCGGCTGCCGCGCGCCCGGTGGCGGGTTACCCCAGAGACCGCCCGCCTGCTGCAGCATTGGCGTCACCACCAGTTCAGCGACATGCGTCCGTTCTTCTGCCAGGTCGAGGCGGTGGAGACGGTGATCTGGCTCACCGAGGTAGCAGCCGGCGCCGGCCGCGAGGGGCGGGGCTTCATCGGGCGGCTGCAGGAGGCGAACGAGCAGGCCAACCCCGGCCTCCCGCGGCTGGCACTCAAGCTCGCCACCGGCGCCGGGAAGACCACGGTGATGGCGATGCTGATCGCGTGGCAGACGGTCAACGCGGTGCGCCACCCCGGCAGCGGGCGATTCACGCGCGGCTTCCTGGTGGTGACCCCCGGCCTGACCATCCG
>JAPPKV010000128.1 GCA_028819775.1 Gammaproteobacteria bacterium
TGTGTTCCATGTTGAGGACGTTGCCGAAGTCCTCCTCGGCCCGGTCGAAGACCCGTTTCCCCGCCATATCGTCTGACTCTCCTCGCCCGTTGGGTGTTCCGCTTCAACGAGGTTAATACAATGCCGATGGCGACGCGACCGCTTGGCGGAACGCGGTCGCCACGGACAGTTCAGGGGGGGCACAAATGGCCGACGACAATGAGCAATTGCTCGACGCCATCAGCGGCATCCTCCCGCCCATCATGACCGCCTTGGACGCCCTTTCCTGGGTCGGTCGCCACCTGCATCCGCCCAATCTGGCCGCATTGGCCGACGCGGTTGCCGATGCCGGCGACCCGGTGAGAACCGGGCTCACGCGGTTCCGCGACACGTCCTTCCCCGAACACCTCCAACCGTTCAAAGACCACGTGGTCCGTGCCGGCGAGCACGTCTGCCGAGCGGTCGAAGGTCTGGCCGCTGCCGCGGACGACCCCAACGGCGTGCTGCAGGCGTATCGCGCCATGGGCCAACAGACCCGGGCCCTCCATGCCCTGTATCCCGTCGCGGCGATGCTCCCGCCGGTCAGCCGCTTTTTCCTGGAGCCGTCTCTTCGCGACGATGATTCGCTGCTCCGCAAACTCACCGACGCGGACACGACCCGCGACGAGGTCGGCATCCTGCATGCAGAGAACGACCGGGGAATGCGCGGCGGTTTCTCGCTCTACGTTCCCGAGTACTACGACCCCGACGAGTCCTATCCGCTCGTCGTCGCGCTCCACGGGGGCTCGGGCCATGGCCGCGACTTCCTGATGACCTGGCTCGTCAATGCCCGGTCACGCGGCACGATCGTGCTCTCCCCGACCGCGCGGGACCGCACCTGGGCGCTCATGGGTCCCGACATCGACAGTCCCAACATCGAGGGCATGGTCGCCCGCGTCCGCGATGGCTGGAACATCGATTCCGATCGCCTACTGCTGACCGGCATGAGCGACGGGGGCACGTTCTGCTACGTCTCCGGCCTGCGGGAGGATTCGCCCTTCACGCACTTGGCACCCAGTTCGGCGAGCTTCCATCCGCTGCTGCTCGAAGGCACGACCCGCGAACGGCTCTCGGCGCTCAGGGTCTACCTCATGCACGGCGCGCTGGACTGGATGTTCCCGCTAACCGTAGCCCGCACCGCGAACGCGGCGCTGACCGCGGCAGGTGCCCAAGTGGTGTATCGGGAGATCGCCGACCTCTCGCACACCTATCCCCGGGACGAGAATCCGAAGATCATGGATTGGCTGATGGCCGGGTAGTTCGCCGACAGTCCTTGGCCTTAAAACACTTTAACGGCCACGATGAGGTTGAACTTTGGCCGTATTCGACGTATTTTTGGCCGTATATCAACAAAATTGGCCGTATCATGCCAGATTCCGGCAAAAGGATGGCCGTATTAGCGGTGCTGGACAACCAGTCGAGCCCCTTAAGTCTCCCGGAAATCCTAGCGCTCCTGCCCGATGGATTTCCCGAACGCACCGTCCGGCGCTGGCTTGCCGAGTTCGTCGATGAAGGACGAGTTGCCAAGACCGGTCGACGACGGGGGACGCGCTACGAGACACGCCGCGCCGATGCTGACGAGGGAATCTTCAGTAGAGCCGCGCTCACGGCCCTCGCGCAGGTTCGCCAGCCGTTGTTCGCCCGACCGCCTGTCACCTACAACTTCGATTGGTTCAACAGTTACGATCCAAACAGCACCAGCTACTTCCGTCCGGCCAGGTTGGCGGCGCTCGCCGAGCAGGGCCGCCACCGGTTTGATCAAGAGCCCGCCGGAACGTACGCCCGACGAATCTATAACCGGCTTCTCATCGATTTGTCGTACAACTCGTCGCGCTTGGAGGGCAATACCTACTCATTGATCGACACCGAACGACTCATCCTCGAAGGAACCCGGGCAGACGGGAAACTCGACGAAGAGATGGTGATGATCCTCAATCACAAGGAGGCGATCCGCCACCTCGTCGACAACGCGGCTCGACTAGAGGTCGCCTACGATGAAATCTGCACGCTCCACTACCTGCTGTCCGACGGGCTCGTTGCCGTGCCGTACGCCGGCAAGATCCGCGACCACGGGGTGCGTGTCGGCGGCTCGACATACGTGCCCATGGAAAACGATGGGGTGCTCGCTCGGCAGCTGTCCACCATTGCCGAGAAAGCGGCTGCCATCGACAACCCCTACGAGCAGAGCCTGTTCCTCCTCGTCCACGTCGCGTACCTGCAGGCGTTCAGCGATGTCAACAAACGGACTTCGAGGCTTTGCGCGAACATCCCGCTGATCAGACACAACAGGGTGCCGCTGTCATTCAACCTTGTCGAAAAGGACGACTATGCCTCCGCGATGATCGCTGTCTACGAACTGAATGACTGCCAGCCATTGGCAGACCTCTACTACGCATCCTACGTGCGGACCTGCCACGAATACGAGGCCACGGCAGAGGCTATCGGCTTCGACGAGATCCGCGTCCGCTACCGGCAACAACGACGCGATGCCGTGGCAACCATAGTCAACGAGGAACTAAAGGGAACCGCTGCGGACGAGTTCCTTGCTTTGGCCGTCGAGACCATCCCGAAAGAACATCGGATGAGTTTTCTCGAGGACGTCAAAGAGGATCTCGACGCCCTGTCGCCCCACCGGATCGCCGGCTTAGCCGTCAGCCAGCGGCAACTGCAACGCTATCTGGCTTTGCAGGACCGATAGGAACCCGTCCAGGGGACCGCCGACCCCTGGCGAATCTAGCCCACCGAGTTGCGCGCCATCGCCGCCTTGAAGGCGGGTCGCTGGTGCTGCCGCGAGCGATAGACATGAAACGGCTCGTCCAGTTTGAAGCCGTACGCGACCGCCCAGTCCAGGCAGGTGGTCATCACGATGTCGACACCGGTGAACGCTTCTCCCACCAGATAATCGGCCTCCTCGACTCGCGGCCGGGCCCAGCGCAACTGCTTCTCGAAGCCCGCCCGCGCCGCGTCCATCGCCGCCGGCGCTTCGCCGTATAGGTGCTTCAGGTCGCCGTGTTTGCGCATCACGTAGAGCGTGTGCGCGTCCAATTCCATCAGGATGTAGGACAGCCACTCGTTGTAGCGGGCCCGCGCCACTGTCCCTATGTCTGGCGTGAGGCCCCCGAAGCGATCGCCGAGGTAGGTGACGATCGCGGCGCTCTCGGTCAGCACGAGGTCGCCGTCGACAAGGACGGGGACCTTCTCCTTGGGGTTCAGAACCCTGAACTCCGCGGTCTGTGTCTCACCAGTCCGCGGGCCGATGGGCTTCGAGACGTACTCTACGCCGAGTTCGGCGAGCGCCCAGAGCGGCCGTAGCGTGCGAGAGGTGCCTGCGCCCCACAGCGTGATGGTCATGATCGCCAGAGTCTCAGCGCCGAGTACTCGCTCACGAAGCCGAAGTCTTGGTCGCTGGTCAGCATCAAGAGACCGTTGGCGATACACAACTGCGCGAGAAGCGCATCAATCGTGCCGACCTGGATTCCATGGCGCCGACACTCGTTGCGAAGTCTAGCCGCTTCGATGTGGTCTTCCCGATTGGGCGACAGAAGGGGAAATGCCCGGAACCGCTCGACGATCTGCGCCTGCGCCTTCGGTCCCGAGTAGCCTTGCAGAAGCTCCTGCAACACGATCCCCGTGGTAAACACCTGCTCACCTGTGGTGAGGGCATCGGACAGGCGAATCACTTCCGCCACCTCTGGCGGCGCGTCACGCCGCAGAGCCAGCGACCAGACGCTGGTATCTACGAATAGGCTCACCGCCGAACGCGCTCCCGCTTGTAGTCGAAGTCGTCGTCCCAATCCAGCTTGCCAAACAGTTCGACGATTTCGCCCTGCCGGCGCCGCGCGATGAACTCCTGCAAAGCCCTCGTAACCGTGGCCTTCTTGGTCTTCTCGTCCGCAACCGCCAAGGCTTCGTTGAGCAGGGCGGGATCTATCGATAGGTTAGTCGCCATGCGTGTCAGCTCTTACACAAACATTCACACACAACATAACACGATCCAAACGACCCTTGTCGCTGTACAGATATACATATAGAGTTCACTGATGGATGCGAAGCGGGTGTTCAAGGGCCGCGGCGCGGTGTCGAATCCCGCAGGGCGATTCGAGCGAGCGCCGAGCGTCGCCGTGCACGACGGTTGGGACCGGCCCGAGGACGAGGACTTCCCGAGCCCGTCTCCCGGGACGACGTTCCTGCCGGACAAGACGCGGAACATCATCGCCACCAACAACTCGCCCGACGTACCGTTCGAGCAGTCGATCAATCCGTACAAGGGCTGCGAGCACGGCTGCGTCTACTGCTACGCCCGACCGACCCATGCGTTTCTCGATCTCTCCCCCGGACTCGACTTCGAAACCAAGATCTTCTACAAGACCGATCCGGTCGAACGCTTGCTCGAGGCTCTCGACAAGCCGGGCTACGTTTGCCGGACACTCGCCATCGGCACCAACACCGATCCCTACCAGCCCGGCGAAAAGGAACTCGAGGTCACCCGACGGCTCCTCGAGACGCTGCTCGACTGCCGCCATCCGGTGAGCATCGTGACCAAGGGTGCGCTGATCCTCCGTGACCTAGACATCCTCGGCGAACTCGCAAGCCTAGGACTCGCGAGCGTGGGAGTCAGCATCACGACGCTCGACAACGGGCTCAAGACCAAGCTCGAACCGCGCACGGCGTCGCCCGGCGCGAGGTTGCGGATGGTGCGCGAACTGAAGGCCGCAGGGGTACCGGTGGGGGTCATGATGGCGCCCGTCATCCCGTTCATCAACGACCACGAGATCGAAACCGTCGTCGAGGGTGCCGCGGAGGCCGGCGCCGAGTTCGCCGGCTACGTGATGCTGCGTCTCCCGTTCGAGGTGAAGGATCTATTCGTCGAGTGGCTCGAAGAGCACTACCCGCTCAAGGCCGAGCATGTGATGAGCCGCGTTCGGGAGATGCGCGGCGGCAAGGCCTACCAGGCGGAATGGGGCACGCGAATGCGCGGCGAGGGGGTCTATGCGGACTTGATCGCAAAGCGCTTCGAAGTGGCACGGCGCAAGCACGGGCTCGACGTTTCACGGCGCGCCCGGTTGAGAACCGATCTTTTTCGTCGCGGTCAGGGCATGTTGTTCTGACTCGACGGCCAGGAAGGCCAGCTTCCGAGGCCCGGAAGCCTGATGCTCGGCGGATAGAAGCCGACCCCGGCGGCGGCGCCGAACAGGTTCACCTCGATCCCCTCGCGCCATGCAGCGGTCATTGATACCACGCCGCGGATCGAAACCTGGTAGCCGGTACCGCTTGGCGCGCGGCCGACAAACGCACCATCCGCGAGGTAGTCCTTGCCGATCGCGGTCGGCGGCAGGTTGAGGCGAAGTTCCGGAACACGACGCCCCACGAACGCCGTGAACGTGTTGCTATTCGGGCCCGGCCACATCTCGTAGCGCTGCGAGAAAGGGTATTCGCGTACTGCCGCTTCGACCTTGTCGATCACCGCATCGACACCCGGCCCGCGCATGTCGACGAGGAGCCTCGGTCGGTTGGAGAACCACATGGCATCCGGCCGGCCCGGTTCCCGGACCAGGGCCGTGCCGGTGCGCCGCAACCGCCAGCCGATGACCTCGTGCCGGAGGTAGTGCTCGGCCCCGGACCGTTTCGTCGAAATCCAGGTGTGCACGGCGACCGCCCCTCGAAGGCCCCAGGTCCTTGCTGCATAGACCTGCACCACGGGCGCCATGGTTTCGGTCGGGGCCGGGGCCAGGCCGGTAGCTTCGTGGCTGGCGCTACTCCAATGGGGACGATCGGCGAACACCAGCCGGATTCCCACCGCGACGACGGCCGGTGCGACGAACACACTGAACAGGATCCACGCCATAATCCGTGCTCGCGCCTTTTTGATACCTGTCTTGGCCAACGGTTGGTATCGACGGAGCAATCCTACCGTCGGCCCAAGGCAATGCTCGGGAACCGACCATGTCCCGCCGTTTCGACATCCCACATCGGCACAGGAACTTCTCGGTCGCAATCACCGACGACGGCGCCCTGGAACTGTGGCTTGATGGCTGTCTGCGCAAGCGCCGGAACCCGGGTCCACGCGACCCGCTCTACGTTTGGACCAATATCGAACTCGACTGGGAGGAACATCACTACGTGGAGGCGCGCTACTACCGCCAGCGCGATGAGCTGAGAGTCACGATCAACGGAACGCCGGTCCTTGAGC
>JAPPKV010000519.1 GCA_028819775.1 Gammaproteobacteria bacterium
TCCCGCCGCTCTACGGCGCCCTCGTGAAGAACGAGCAGGATGTCCATCTCCTGGAACGGCTGGCCTTCATGAACCGGCGCGATCAGCGCGGCTAGGTGGCGAGGGAGCGACCGGGGAGCCGATCTAGGTGTTGATCAACTTCTTCCTGACCCTGCGCCGCTACAAGGTGCCGGTCACGATCCGCGAGCTCATGGACCTGATCGGTGCCCTGGACAAGCGCGTGGTGTACAGCAACGTCGATGACTTCTACCTGCTGTCGCGCACCGCCATGGTCAAGGACGAGAAGAACTACGACAAGTTCGACCGTGCCTTCAGCGCCTACTTCAAGGGGCTCGAGGATCTGCACGGCCTGTTGGAGTCGCTCATCCCGGACGAGTGGCTGCGCCGGGAGTTCGAGCGGGCGCTAACGCCCGAGGAGTTGGAGCAAATCAAGTCCCTCGGCGGTTTGGAGAAGCTCATCGAGGCGTTCCGCAAGGCCCGCGAACAGGCGGAAGCGGAAAACGGCGAGGACCAGGAGCGCCAGCAAGGCAACGCGGATCGTCCCGGTAGTGGTGGTCCCGGCGGACCGGGCCGAGGCAAGAAGAAGAAAGCCAAGAAGGTCTGGGATCAGCGGCAGTACAAGAATCTGGACGACTCGGTGGAGATCGGCACCCGCAACATCAAGATGGCCCTGCGGCGCTTGCGCAAGTTCGCGCGAACCGGCGAAGAGGAGGAGCTGGACATGGACAACACCGTCCGCTCCACCGCCGACAACGGCGGCTTGCTCGACATCCAGATGCGCCCGCTGCGTCGGAACACCGTCAAGGTCCTGCTGCTGCTCGACATCGGCGGTTCGATGGACGCCCACGTCAAGATCTGCGAGGAGCTGTTCTCCGCGACGCGAACCGAGTTCAAGCACCTGGAGAGCTACTACTTCCACAACTTCATCTACGAATCGGTGTGGAAGGACAACCGCCGACGGATGAACGAGCGGATTCCGACCTGGCAACTCCTCAACAAGTACGCCCGGGACTACAAGGTCGTATTCGTGGGCGATGCCACCATGGCGCCCTACGAGATCACCCACGCCGGGGGCAGCGTCGAACACTGGAACGACGAGCCGGGCGCGTTGTGGATGAGCCGCTTCATGGATTCCTACGACAAGCTGGTCTGGATCAACCCGACCCCGCGCGAGACCTGGGACTATTCCACGTCCGTAGCCATGACCCGGGAACTGGTGGACGACCAGATGTACCCGCTGACGATCAGCGGACTCGAAGGCGGCATGGGGTACCTGTCGAAGTAGGGCGGGGGGCTAACGGGTCCGCACGAGTGCGCCACCGGCTCCGGTCATTTCGCGAATACGCAACGCGACTGCACACAACGAATGGCGTGTGCCGCTTCCAAGACAGCCTTCCCCCAGCCCCGGGCCTTTTGAGGTGCCGTATGTAGGCACTATCGCGGTAAGTGGGAACCATACAACTAGGTGCTATACCTAATGTCTCGATGGTAGGTGTTCACGCTCATCACAACCACAGCCATTCGTAGGAGGTAGCTCCCTTGGCCGACAACCCTTCTTGGCTTAGAAAGTTGCAGTTGCCACTGCTCGTGGCGACTGTCACAGCATTGGTTATTACGGGTACGAAATACATGAGTCGCGATGCACCTACTCCCGAACCGGTGATCGTCGAGTCGAACCGAATACCAACTGGCGTCTCCCATCTTCCCGCCCGAACTGACACCCCGGGAATATCGGCGACCCAAGAACATTCCTCACTTGCCCACACCGAAGACAATTCGCAATTCGTGGTGTGCCCTCCTGACCGAGCAAGTTCGTTCGATAGCGCTGAAACGCCCGTCCTTCGGGAGATGTCAGCGCAGGACGTTCTCGCCATGGTCGCCGATGCGTCGCTCACCAGGTCACTCCGCACACCAATAGACCTACGAAACGTCAACCTCCGCGACGTCGACCTAGAGGGAGCCGACCTACGATATGCGGACCTTCGGGGCCGTCCGCTGGACCCGGAGAAGCTGGTGCTCGTCCGCGATCGGCACGTGCGGATGTCGCTGCGCCTGCAGGACGCCTGAGGTGGTCCCACTTTTTTGGACAGGTCGCTAAGGTGTACTCCGGTGTCGTTAGGAGACACTGGAATGGCAAGGAAGAGGCGCCGGTTCACGGCGGATTTCAAGAAGCGGGTGGCGCCGGCTGCTCGACGAGGCGCGGCGGCTGGCCGGCGGCGGCTCCCTGATTCCCGCGAACCGCAGCTACAAGCGCCAGAAGAACGTCTACGAGGGCGAGACGCGCCGCGCGGGCATGCGCCGCATGCACGGACTTCGCCACGGCTACGCCATCCGTAGGTACGAGGATCTGACGGGTTGGAAGGCACCGGTGGCGGGCGGACCTCTGCGATGCGACCTGGACGGCAACGACGCGACGGCGGACGAACGGGCGCGGCTACGGATCTCGGCCGAATTGGGGCATGCGAGGCCCCAGATCGTGGCTCGGTACATCGGCGGGTAGGTGGCCGCCCCTCGACTGATTCTCTACTGCCGCAAGTCGCGTGGTCGGGGGCCGCTCATTGGACTTCGAGGATCGCCGGAGGCAACTCGACGCGCAGAATCCTCCGCAGCCTTGCCCAGCATCACGTAGACGCGTCCCTGGTGCCGCATGGTCAGCCAGTGGGCCTTGCCCTCCTTGTAGAGCCTGCCGATTGAAGCTTCCCAATAGGGCAATTGCTGCCTCGCCTGTCGTGCCAGCCATCTGTCGCTGGGCATCTCCATCGCGACCCCCTCGGCAGCCCGTCTGGCGACGATCCCTTCGTAGAGGGTGCGCTGCGACTCCAGCGTTGGCTTGGGCCTCGGAGGATCGCGGCCGGGATCCTTGCCGGCGCTTTCCACCTCGTTTACCGATTCCCATTCCCAGGACAGTTCATCGCTGAACTCGCCGCCGTTCACGGTCGCCACGCTGGCGCCGATGATCAGGTCGTTGACGCCGTCCGCGTTCCAGTCGTCCACGTAGACGCGCTGGCCACTGCCCGGAAGGGCCTTGGCGCCTCCGTGGGCAGGCACGAGGTCGATTCCCGGTTCGAAGCGGTGGCCGTCCGGTGTCTTCACGCCGCGGAAGAACGACACGGCCCGGCTCCCGGGATCGCGATACGAGTCCGTCACCAGCAGATCCAGCACACCGTCCCGGTCCCAGTCCACCGCCAGCGGACTGGTGTGCCCGTCTCCGGACGGCGTAAGAAACTCGCCTCTCCGGGCGAACCGTTTCTGCAGTCTCGTGTGGGGACGGGTCATCAACGGATGGCCGTTGGTGTCGAGCAGCAGCTCGCGCCTCGCGAAGCTGGGACTGTTCGGGCCGCCGGTGTTTTCGCTGACCCGCAAGCCGCCGGTGCCGCCAACGATGAGATCGTAGTCGCCGTCCTCGTCGAGGTCGCCGAACGTGGCCGAACTATATACCCAGTAGATGAACGAGCCTATGTCGCCCACCTCGCCCTCGAACGGCACGTAGTCGGGATTGCGCGCGACCCTCACTTCGTTCAGTTCAGGGTCGCCGGCGGACGTCGGATCTCCCTCCTGGGGGAGCGTTTCGCCCGGCAGGAAACCGTCGGGGCTTCCCCGGAACCACGTCACCTCGCCCGGATGGTACTGGCCGGTGATCATGTCCCGGTAGCCGTCGTCGTCCAGGTCGTAGAACATCGGCGTGAACCCGATGCAGCACCACTGCGGGACCTCGATGACGGTGCCCTCGGTGTCCCGCGCCCATTCGAATTCCTCGCTGAATCGCGGGTCCGAATCGGTTCCCGCGTTCAAGTAGACCCGAATCGTGGAGCCGTCGGCACCCATCGGAAAATCCGAGGAATTCGTTTCGAATTCGCCGACGAGCAGATCTCTCCTGCCGTCGCCGTTCCAGTCCCAGAGCGCCGGCGCCGCCAGCCCGTGTTTCCCGGTCAGGACCGGCCCGTCACCTGCCATCACCAGGAAAGGATCGCCGAGAACCGGCGCGCCGGGAATGTCGGCGGGCATCAGTTCCGGAAAGCTCATCTCGTCGGCACCCGCCGCCCCTGACAGAAACGTGGCGGCTACTGCGATCAGGCCGGTCCTGCGCATGGTTCGCAACTCCATAGGAGACCCAGGTTGAGCGCGATTATGCATGACCTGGTTTGCTGGAACCTTACGCAGCACCTCTCTGCCAGCCACCGTTCCCGAATCGATGCTCGGGTCGTTCGGGCGCCGGGGCCGGCCGGGCGATGCCCGTCACCTCAACACCATGGCCATGGCCCATTCGTTGGCCGACGGGAGTCTTGACGCGGTGGTGGTCGGAACACGGTGAGGCGCGTGTGCAGGCTCGATAGACAGGTGGCGGGGTGGAGGGGCTCGCTGACCCCATGGTCGCAGACCACGTCTCCGCCGGGATACGGCAGTCGCGCCCGTTCAGGTTCGATCTGTTGCGCTTGACCGAAGCTCGTTGAGTTCGTGTCGCGTTGCCTGCGGTGGGAAGAGACGGCAACTACGGGAGACAGGTAGGCACGATGGCCGTGCTTGGCTCTGTTGCACGGCAGGCGACGTCAGCCTCCCCGATCGCACCCTCGGAAACATGGGCAGTGTGCGCTGTCCCGGCGCGAATCCTGTGGAGATCTTGTGGGAACCGTGTGTCCCGGGGCCGGCGTTTAGCGGCGAGCTAAAGGTTTTCCGGTCGCGCGGCGGAATGGCCACCGCTACGATGGCCTACGCCTGGTTGCCGGAATCTCCGGCGTGGCCGCCCGTGAGGGCGGCGTTTGGCGGCCGCTTCGGCGGCGTTGCGGCCCCGCGAGGGGCTGCGTCGAGCGGCGTCACGGTTGTGGCGCGAACGAACCCGGGCTGTGCTCGAGCCCATCACTCCCGTCGGGAATCGAATCCCGGCGGGGCTTTCGGTTCCCGGGCGGAACACCGAGAGGAGAAGCCTATGGAACCGGAGGTAGAGCGGGCTGCGGCCGAGTTGAAGTGGATCAACGCCGAAGCCCACAAGCTGGCGGCCGAGGCGGACAAGCTGGAAGCGGAGGAGCAGCGTCTCAATTCAAGGAGTCCTGGACACACGCGAATCCGTCCTACACGCGGCCGTGCCGGAGGGCGCAGGCGGCCTGCCGGAGATGGGAACTACGGGTTGGCGATCACACGCTGCTGCAGGGACGGCTACCTCCAACCAATCGCGCTTGGGTGGACGCGGGCGTTCGATCCGCACCCGCATGGCCGCGTTGGCGATGTGCCGGAAGTCCATGCCGGGTTCATCTACGCGGGTCGGCCATCGCCATGTGGTTCGCTCCACATCCGATGTCGCCCAACGTCGCCCGGTTTTGCGACCCTTTCGACCACCAACACGGCGCTGGCGAACCGAATGAGGCGCGCCGTCGAGCCACGCGTGCTGACTGCTACCATTCGCTCCGGTCCAAGCAATCTAGGGTGCGGGTCGGCCAACGACACGTGGCCCTTCGACCAAGGTCCGGTGAAGCTCGAATTTCCCGACGAACTGCCGATCACGCCCCGGATGGGCGATATCGTCAAGCTGATGCGCGAGCACCGGGTGCTGATCGTGGCCGGCGAGACCGGATCCGGCAAGACCACGCAACTCCCGAAGGCCTGTCTGGCGGCCGGATGGGGAAGGCGGGGGATGATCGCCCACACCCAGCCTCGACGCCTGGCGGCGCGAACCGTAGCGGCAAGGATCGCCGCCGAAATGTGCGTCGAGGTGGGTGCCGAAGTCGGCTACGCGGTGCGGTTCAGCGAACGCACGTCGCCCGCCACCGTCGTCAAGGTGATGACGGACGGCCTGCTCCTGAACGACATACAACGCGATCGTCGGCTCAAGCGCTACGAGTGCGTCATCGTCGACGAGGCGCACGAGCGCAGCCTCAACGTCGACTTCCTGTTGGGCTACCTGCGCCGGCTCCTGGATCGACGCGCCGATCTCAAGGTGGTTGTGACCAGCGCGACGATCGACGTGGAGGCGTTCGCGAAACACTTCGGCGGCGCCCCGGTGGTGGAAGTGTCGGGACGGGGCTATCCGGTGGAGACCATCTACCGCCCGGCCGACGACCCCGAGCGGGGCGTTGTCGATGTTTTGAGGGAGATTGGTTCAGCCCCCCAAGCGACCTCGGCCCAAGACGTACTCGTCTTTCAATCCGGCGAACGGGAGATCTTCGAGACGACCCAACTGCTCCGACGGGAATTCGAGGACCGCTTCG
>JAPPKV010000065.1 GCA_028819775.1 Gammaproteobacteria bacterium
TTCGCGTCGATCCGATGTTGGACGGACCAGCGCTCGGATTCGGGCGCCTTCCCTAGCGAGTCGTTCGACAACGAAGCGACCGACTATGCCGGTCGCGCCAGTGACCGCAACTAGCACGGATCCACGAGATCCGACGGCACAGGGTTGCCGGCGAGAACCGTCTGCCAGAGGTCAATCAACGGCCGGAGCTTGTCGGCCTTCGGGTGATTCTCCTGCCAGGGCTTTTCGTACTGGTAGTGGACGACCTTGATGCTCGACCAGCGCCACATCTGCGGCAGGTTGAAGTAGACGTACTGCAGCGCGTTGTAGGTGTAGGGCAAGCCGTGCCAGTCCGGGAAGTAGCTTTCGAGGAAGGTCTGATCGGTGCGCCGCCAGAAGACATCGGCCACATCCAGACGGTCGAGCATGGCGGCGTACGTGTCGGTGCTCGGCGCGGCGACGAAGACACCCGAGTTGAGGCGGTGCATGTCCTCGAGAGTTTCATAGAGGTTGGGGGCGGCCGAGAACTCCGGGTAGCCGAACAGCTTGTCGATGTTTTTGATGACCAGCGTGTCGGCATCGAGAAAGACCACGCGCTCGTACCGGGTGAGCTGCCACACGGATAGCTTGCAGAAGTTGCCCAAGGGATCGTGAAAGGCGGGTTTGTTGCCTTTCGTGTAGGGCGCCCTGGCATGCAATGCGCTCCGCTCGTGCCGACGCCGGAACCGGTCGGAGAAGGCGGGTGGCGAGACCCGCTCGACGATGCACCCTTCCCTTTCGACCTCGGCGAGCGATCCTGCGGACTCGGTCGCCAGGACGACGAGCGGCCACTCACTGCCGACCGCGCGCAACGACCGTGCCAACGCCAGCGCGCCGACCCGGTAGTCGGCGTTCGTGACCAGGGTCACGTAGGCGAACACGTTTGTTTTGGGTACGTGTGCCGAGCGGGTCAATCGGCGCCCGGTGCGCCGTTGGCTTCTATCTCGGTGACCAGCTTCGCGGCGATCTCCCGGGTCCAAGCCGAAGTGCTCGGAATGCGCGACCGGTCGACGCGGTGGATGTACTTGCCGGCCACGTCGACCAGTTCGGTGAGCAGCCCGGTCTGCAGCTTGATCGGATCCAGGCCGAGGGCCACGAACTGGTCGTTCTTCACGGACAGCTCGTTTTCGGCAGCCTCCTTGCGCGGATTGGGCAGGTTGACGATGTCCGCGCCGGTAAGCTTGCTGACGAGTTTCGCGAGGTCGCGCACGCGGTGCACTTCGGTCATTTGGTTGAAGATCTTGGTGCGCTCGCCGCGCTTAGGCGGATTGGCAAGCGCAATCGCGATGCACCGTACCGAGTCCTGGATGTGGATGAACGCCCGGCTCTGGCCGCCGGTGCCGTGAACCGTCAACGGGTGGTGCAGCGCAGCCTGGATCAGGAAGCGGTTCAGCACCGTGCCGTAGTCGCCGTCGTAGTCGAATCGGTTGATGAGTTGTTCGTGGCGCCGCGTCTGGTCGGTGTGCGTCCCCCAGACGATGCCCTGGTGCAGGTCGGTGATCCGCACCCCGTCGTTCTTGGCGTAGAACTGGAACAGCACCTGATCCAGGCACTTGGTCATGTGGTAGATGCTGCCTGCGTCGGTGGGGTAGAGGATCTCGCGCACAGTCTTGCCGCCGTCGTCCAGGGTCACGTCGACCGTCAGATAGCCCTCCGGAATCGACGCGCCCGCCGTCGAATAGCCGTAAACGCCCATCGTGCCGAGATGAACCACATGGGCATCGGTTTCGGTGGCGACGAGGGCGTTCAGCAGGTTGTGGGTGGCGTTGACGTTGTTGTTGACCGTGTACGTCTTGTGGCGGTCGCTCTTCATCGAATACGGTGCCGCGCGTTGCTCGGCGAAGTGGATCACCGCCTCCGGCCGCCAAGTGGCAAGCCAGTCCTTGAAGCGAGGGTATTCGTCTGCGACGTCGATGTGTTCGAACAGCAGCGAACGACCGGTGACCTCCTTCCAGATGCGCTGCCGTTCCTGGATGGAATCCATCGGCGTCAGGGACTGGACGCCGAGTTCGGTGTCGATCCACCGTCGGCTCAGGTTGTCGACCACGGCAACCTCGTGGCCGAGGTTGGAGAGATGCAGCGTCGTCGGCCAACCGACGAAGCCGTCTCCCCCAAGTACCGCGACTCGCACCTCAACGGACTCAGCTACCTACGACACCGGCAGGGTACAGCACTGTTCGACCGAACCCAAGCAGGCGACAGCCACCACACCACCAGCCCATGCCGGTTAGCAGTAGACTTCGCGAGCGGATGCCAACGACCCCGACAGCTCCGGAGACAATCGCCCGAACCCTCGGCCGCGCGGCGGACCGATGCCAGTTCGACCCGCCGGTCCGCCATGTCTACAACCCGCTCGTCTACGCCTTCGAGGCGCACCGGCAGTATTTGCTCCGCTACTGTCGGCGTGAGGCGGAAATCCTGCTGCTCGGGATGAACCCGGGGCCCTTCGGCATGGTGCAAACCGGCGTGCCGTTCGGCGAAGTGAACGCCGTCACGGACTGGCTCGGCATCCGGGAGGGTGTCGCATCCCCCAAGGACCAACATGCCAAGCGACCGATTGAAGGTTTCGAGTGCGCCCGCCGCGAGATCAGCGGCCAGCGTCTTTGGGGCTGGGCGAGGGACCGCTTCCGAACGCCGGACGCGTTCTTCCGGCGGTTCTTCATCTGGAACTACTGCCCCCTCGCGTTCCTGGAAGAGACCGGACGCAACCGCACACCGGACAAGCTGCCGCGGCCCGAACGCGAGCCGCTCTTTGAAGCGTGCGACCGCGCTCTCGCCAAGATCGTGGACTACCAGCAACCGAAGCTCGTCCTAGGCGTGGGCCGGTTCGGTGAGGCGTGCGCCCGCAGGGTTCTTCGTGGCAACGACATTCGCATCGGCCACATCCTTCACCCGAGCCCGGCAAGTCCCGCCGCCAATCGCGGCTGGGCGGAGCAGGTCGAAAGGCAACTCGCCGACCTAGGCGTTGCACTCCCCTAGCGTTTTCGTAATGGCAAGAAAGCCCGACTGGATGGATGCCCTCGCTGCGCGGAATCTCGAACTGACGTTGCAGGCTCTGGCCGCGGGTGAGTACGGCGAACCCTACCTGGACCTCAACACCGAGCCCTTCCGCAAATATCGGGCCGGACAACAGGACGTCCTGCTATCGGAACCGTGGCTGGACAAGCCAACCTGGGACTTCCTGATGAGCCGGGTCGAACCCGGCGACCGGGTGCTCTGTCTAGCAGGCGGTGGCGGTCAACAGTCGGTGATCTACTCGCTGCTCGGCGCGGAGGTGACGGTGTTCGACCTGACGCCCGAGCAACTCGACCGCGACCGTGCTGCAGCGCGCCATTACGGCTACGAAGTCGAGACGATACAGGGCGACATGCGCGACCTATCGGTGTTCGAGTCCAATCGATTCGCCTGGGTACATCAACCCATTTCTCTTCTTTACATACCCGACCTTATGGAAGTGTACGCAGGGGTCTGCCGTGTACTAAGGGGTGGCGGCAGGTACTGCTCCCAATACACCTACCCCGCGTTCTACCTGGCCGAAGACAAGGGTTGGGACGGTACTGGCTACGTCATGAGGTTCAGCCAACCCCACATCAGCGGTCCGTTGCTAGAACGAGAGTCCGACGGGCTCGTGAACTTCGATGAGGGCATTTCGTTCGGCGAGACCAGTCACCTGCTGTCCGACGTCGTCAACGGCCAGGTATCGGCGGGATTGGTCATCAAGGGCCTGTGGGAAGATCCCCGACGCAGCCGAAGTTCCACCCTCGATGGACTGATACCCGGATCGGCGAGCCACAAGCGGGTGTGTATTCCCTTCGGCATAACGACCATCGCCGAGAAACCTTGACGTACATCATCCCGCTATGAGGCGTTGAAGAGAAACGCGGGCACGGGTCGCGCTATGCTCGCCGCCCCATGGATCGGGTACTCGAAATCGGGGGGTTCGCGGCCGGTTTCTGCGGTCGGTTGTTCGCCCAGTCCGGCTACGACGTCGTTCGAGTCGAGACCGGCACAGACGATCCAGCCTGGGTTTGTTCCGAGGCGATGTCGCTATTCCTTCACCCGGGGAAACGACGCATTCGGACCGACGACCGGGCGCTGATTGCCAAGCTCGCGGCAAACGCCGACGTCGTCGTCGCACAAGCCAAGGACGCTGATGGCATCGATGCACTCGGTTTCGACAATTGGGAAACACCCGTCAAATCCGCCATCACGCCGTTCGGACGCACAGGGCCGAAACGCAACTGGCAGGCGACGCCGAGCGTATTGCTGGCCATGGGCGGCTACACCAACCTGATGGGCGACCCCGACCGGGCGCCGCTGTCGCTGCCCGGCCACTACGTCGAGTTCCAGAGCGGCGCCTTGGCATTCACCGCCGCCAACGCCTGCCGCATGGCCAGGGAGCGCAACGTCGTCGACATCGGCATGCTGGAGGTCGTCATGTCGCTCAGCCAGTTCACGACGGTGATGTGGCATTGCAGCCGGGTCATCCGCTCGCGCCACGGCAGCGACTTCCATTCGGTGGTGCCGTCGAACCTGTTCCGCTGCAAGGACGGCTGGATCTACATGAACATCGTGCCGACGTTCTGGGACCCGTTCACGGTGTTCCTCGAACGACCGGAACTCGCCATCGACGAACGCTTCGTCACGAACGAGACGCGGATGCGAAACCGCGATGCGCTGCACGACTTGATTGCGGACATCCTGGCGCCGATGCCGAGGGCTGCGATCGAACAGCGCATCGACGAATGCCGGATCCCGGTGGGCGTCGTGCAGACGTTCGACGAGGTGCTCGCCGATCCGCACCTGGCGGTTCGCGACATGTGGCAAACGCTCGAAACCCCCGACGGTGCGCGGCTTAGGTCGCCACGGCCGCCTTGGCGAATTCACGGCGAGCAGCGGCCCGTCCTGGAAATCGCAGAGCCCGTTGCGAGCACTCAGCAGGGCCCCGTGGAGTCTCGCGATGGCTGACGGTCCGTTGCGCGGCATCCGCGTTCTCGACCTGACCCACGTCTGGGCAGGTCCGCTGGCGACCCGCGTGCTCGCCGACCTGGGCGCGACGGTCGTCAAAATCGAAGGTCCGCTAAGCCGCGGGCCCCGGCGCTACCGGGGCGGACTGTCCATCGGCGGCTGGATCGGTGGCAAAACGCCATCGGAACCGTGGAACCTGAACGCGGTGTTCGTCAAGTTGCAGCGCAACAAGCAGAGCGTCGCCATCGATCTCAAGCACCGCGACGGCCGCGAGACCTTTCTCGAGTTGGCCCGGGAAGCGGACGTGGTCATCGAGAACTTCAGCGCCCGCGCCATGCCGGAGCTAGGGCTCGACTACGACGATATCGCCGCCGTGAACCCGCGCATCATCTACGTCGCCATACCCGGCTACGGCAAGAACGGGCCGTACCGGGAGCGGGTTGCCTTCGGGCCGTCCGTCGAAGGGCTCTCCGGGCTCACCAACGTGATGGGGTACGGTCCCGCGGAACCCCGCAACACGGCGATGGCGTTGATGGATCCCATCACATCCGTCAACGCCACGGCGGCGGTGCTCGACGCGCTTCGCCGACGCGAACGAACCGGCAAAGGCGCCTACGTCGAGATGTCCCTGCACGAGGGCGGCGTCAGCTATTCGGGGCCTTGGCTGATCGAGCACCAGCTTGGCGGGAAGATCGAGCCGATCGGCAACCGGCACCCGCAGATGGCACCCCACGGCGTCTATCCCTGTGCCGGCGACGATGCCTGGATCGCCTTGGCATGCCGCGACGATGGCGACTGGCGAGCGTTGTGCGGCGTCGTCGGTGACTTGCAGAGCGACGCCGATCTCGCAACGCGTTTCGCCGACCACGACGGCATCGACGAAACCATTGCTCGGTGGTCGTCCCTGCATTCCAAAAGCGAAGCAGCGGCGGCCCTACAGGCTGCCGGGTTACCCGCGGGGCCTGTCAACGTCACCCCGGACATGACCTCCGATCCGCAGGTCCGGTGCCGAGGGTTCTTCGTTCCCATAGAACCCGGCCCCACGCCGATGCCGGGCAATCCCATCAAGATGGCCGGTCTCGGCAGCGACGACTGGACACCTTGTCCGCGTCTCGGCGACGACAACCGCGCCGTGCTGCGGGAATGGCTGGACTACGACGATGCCCGCATTGCCGCCCTCGAAGCAGCCGGCGTGCTCGTCGACAAACCGCCG
>JAPPKV010000003.1 GCA_028819775.1 Gammaproteobacteria bacterium
GGCGCGTTCGACTCGCTTGTGCCGAGAGCCCATCTGGAGGCGATTGGCCTCACGCCCTGCGGCCACCGGGAATACACGCTGGCCGATGGCCGAACGCTATCCCTGGACATCACCGTCGCCGAGATCGAATTCGAGGGCGAACGTGTCGGCGGCACGGTCGTGTATGGCGACGAGGGCGCAGAGCCGCTCCTAGGGGTTACCGCGCTGGAATCCGGTGGATTCGAGGTGGAGGCGCGCGAGGAACGGTTGAAACGCCTACCCGCAGTCCTGCTAAAGCGTTTCCGCCAGGATCGTCACTGAGGCTCAGTCCCGCCGACGCGGTGCGGCGCCGACCCGAGCCATTCCGCCGTCCACCGCGACGACTTCGCCGGTCACGTAGCGCGACGCGTCGCTTGCGAAGAACAGCACGACATCGGCAACGTCGTCCCCGTAACCCCAGCGTTTCAGGGCGATGTTGTCTTCGAGCCGCTCGATCAGTCCCGGTATGTTCTGCCGGTCCGACTCCCAGATGGCCGTGGCGATCAGTCCCGGGCAGAGCGAATTGACGCGGATCCCGTAGGAACCCCAGTCGGCCGCAAGCGCCCGGGTCATGGCATCGACCGCCCCCTTCGTGCCGGCGTAGGCGACCCGTCCCAGCGGACCGCGCAGGCTGGCGATGGAGGAGATGTTGATGACCGAGCCGCCACCGCGCTCGATCATTGACGGCCCGAGGCCCAAAGTCAGCATCAACAGCGATCGGACGTTGATGGAGAACACGAGATCGAAGTCGTCCTCGGTCAACTCCTCGGGTTTGCGGCGCATCGGGATGCCGGCGTTGTTCACCAGGATGTCGACGCCGTCCACCGCCGCGAGAACCCGTTCGGCGAGTTCCGTGCCCGCCCTCGGCGGTGCGAGGTCGGCTTCGAGGATGACCGGATCGTTGGCGAGGTCCGCAGCGACTCGTTCGAGGTCGGATACCGTGCGTCCGGTGAGCACGACCCGGGCGCCGGCGCCATCCAGGGCGCGGGCGCTGGCTTCGCCGATGCCCCGACTGGCGCCGGTGACAACGGCGACTCTTCCATTCAGATCGGTCATGTTTGCTGTTCCGGAACCAACTCGCCCAATGCGTATTCGCCCCGCGCGACCCATTGCCCGTGGTTCTCGTAGCCGCCGTAGCCCTGCCACGCCTTGAACCCCATCAGGGCCAGCAACTCCGGTGACGCTTCCTCCACGACGGCAGGAAGCGTGCCTAGGAGGAAGTTCTCCTGCTGCCGGAACTGTGGCGCGCAGAAGTTGATGGTCAGGCCGGTCCGGTAGCGGTTGGTGGTGTTCACGCCCGTGGAGTGCCAGATACGTCCCTCGAGCGCCAGCACGGTACCGGCGGGCCCGGTGGCGGGAACCCAGTTTGCGTTCGAATCCAGGTCGTGGTCGGGTTGCCGGCCGCTCAAGTGGCTACCGGGAACGACCAGCGTCGCGCCGTTCTCGGCGGTGAAGTCGTCCAGCATCCACATGGTGTTGCAGACGACCGCCGGCGCAATCGTCGTGGGCGCCATCGCCTCCCCGCCGCCCACGTGGTGGCCGCGATTGCCGGCCCGCGTGACGGACCCGGGTTTCAGGAGCGTCTGCTTCCTCTCGTTGGTCGGCTGCGGCATCCAGAACTGGTCGGTGTGGAACGCCTTCGTGGTGCCTGGGTGGGCGATGTGCGCATGGAATGCGGAGAGCAGATACTCCTGGCCCAGCACGTGGCGGATGACGTCATGCACGCGCTGGTGGAGGACTATGTCGCGGAACACCTGACCCTTGTTGAGCAGGAACCGGACCAGTTGCTTCTTATCCGGCAACACGTTGTTCATGCCGATTTGCACCTCGGCCTCGAGTTGAGCCAGCACGCGCGAATACAGCGCATCGACCTGATTTTGACCTAGCGCATCCTTCAGCAAGCAGTAGCCGTATTCGTCCATGTGACGTTTGGCAACGCCGAGATCGGCGGTTGGTTTAGGTAGTTCAGCCATGGGCTTGAAGTGGTCGCGCGCTGGAACCCACTAGATTAGCAAGCTCTCGCCTCGTCCGGACATCGCTCGCTGCACACGAGCAGTGCATCAATCGAGGAACGCGAATTTCGCGGCGAAGAGCAGCGCGACGGCGATCATGGCCGGCGAGCATTCGCGGAGGCGGCCCGCCAGGAGCTTGGTCACGACAAAGGCGAGGAACCCGATGCCGATGCCGTCGGCGATCGAGAACGTCAACGGAATGGCCATGGCCGTCACCACGGCCGGTGCCGATTCGGTGATCTCTGGCCAGTCGATGTCCGCCAGCGCCCTCGCCATCAGACAGGCGACGTAGAGAATGGCCGGTGCCGTCGCGTAGGCGGGAATCGACTGCGCCAGGGGCGCGAAGAAAAGGCACGCGAGAAACAAGACCGCCACGACGACGGCCGTGATGCCGGTACGTCCGCCGGCGCTCGTGCCGGCCCCGCTCTCGACGTAGCTTGTGACGGGCGATGTGCCGAGCATGGCGCCGGCGACGGTGCCGGCGGAATCCGCGATCACGGCGCGCTTGATGCGCGGCAGCTTTCCGTCGGAGTCGAGCAGGTTCGCCTGCTTCGCGACGCCGATCAGCGTGCCAGTGGTGTCGAACAGGTCGACGATGAGGAAGGTCAGGATGACGCTGATCATCCCGACTTGGAGGGCACCGGCGATATCGAGCGCAAGCAGGGTGGGCGTGGGATCGGGCGGGGTCGCGACCAGGCCCTGCCATTCCGAGACACCCATGCCGATCCCCGCAGCGGTGACACCGAGCACGCCGATGATGGTCGCGCCGGGAATCCGGCGTGCCGCCAGGGCCACGATCAGGCAGAACCCCAGCAGCGCGAGGATCGGGGCTGCGTCGACGAGATCGCCGGAGGTCACCAACGTGGCAGGGCTCGCGGTGATGATGCCAGCGTTCTTCAGGGCGAGGATGCCGAGGAACAGGCCGATTCCGGCGCTGATGCCCATCTTCAAACCGAAGGGAATGGCGTCGATGATCCAGCGCCGCACCGGCGTGAGGCTTAGCACCACGAACAGGAGGCCGGCGACGAAGACCGCACCGAGCGCCACCTCCCACGGATGGCCCAACTCGATCACGACGACGTAGCTGAAGAAGGCATTGAGGCCCATGCCAGGTGCAAGCGCCACGGGGTAGTTGGCGTACACGCCCATGATGAGCGTACCAAACGCCGCCGCTAGGCAGGTCGCGACAAAGACGGCGTCGAACGGCATGCCCGCATCGGCAAGGATTTGCGGGTTGACGAAGGCGATGTAGGCCATCGTCAGAAAGGTCGTCAATCCTGCGCGCAGTTCCGTACGGAAGTCGGAACCGCGTTCCGACAGCCCAAAGCGGTGGTCGAGGTCGAGCATTCCGACGATACTAACGCGGCGACCCCGACGGTCGCGAACGTTTGTACTCCGCAAGAGGTCCCCTGGCCGTGCGGAAAACGCACGGGCCGCCGTCTACAACCATGAACCCAGAGAGTGGCAAGGATGGCATCTAGAAAACCCAACGTTCTGTTCGTGTTCTCCGATCAGCAACGCGCCTCGGCAATCGGTTGTGCCTACGGCGACGAGGATCTCCTGACGCCGAATCTCGATGCCTTGGCGGGGGAGGGATTGCGGATGGAGGCCGCCGTTTCGAACTCGCCGGTCTGCACGCCCTATCGAGTGACGCTCATGACGGGCTTGTACGGGCATCGCACGGGTGTGACGACGAATAACTGCTACCCGGATTTGAGTCGTCACCCTCTCATAGGGCGAACGTTCAAGGATGCGGGCTATCGATGTGGATACATCGGGAAGTGGCATGTCGGAGAGGAGATGCGCCTCGACGCCGGCCATCCCATGCGATTGGGGTTCGATGACGAGTGGTTCGTGGGCATAAAAGGCAGACACAACAATCCCAATCGGGACCACGCGGTCAACAGTCGGGAAGCCGAGGTGGGTGAAGGCTTGGATCGCACCGAGGCGGAAACGAACAGGGCCATCGACTTCATCAAAAGGCAGGACGGCGATACGCCCTGGTGTCTATTCATCTCGTGGTATCCGCCCCACCCGCCCCTGGTAGCGCCCGCTCGGTACGTCGAACCCTACTTGGATCGAGAACTGGCCAAGCACCCGACGACGTGGAAGCTATTCCATGACGAGGAGATCGCGGGTTTGGAGGCCAACTATGCGCACTACTACGGCCTGATTTCCCAGGTCGATGCGGAATCTGGACGGCTGATGCAGGCGTTGAAGGAATGCGGTCAGGCGGAGAACACGATCGTGATTTTCACATCGGACCACGGTGAGATGCTGGGCAGCCAAGGTCTTTATTCGAAGCACTGGCCTTATCGGGAGTCGTCTGGAGTTCCTTTCGTGATTCGCTGGCCGGGGAGGATCGAGGCGAACTCCACCCTGGGGATGCCGTTCGGGGCTCCGGACATCTTTCCGACACTATGCGGACTTGCCGGCATCGACGTGCCGGAGGGTTTGGACGGTGTCGACTGCTCGGGGGCACTGCGGGGCGGGAAACCTGCCCGGGAGTCCGTGTACCTGGCGATGCAGCATGGCTATGTGGCCTGGCCCGGATGGCGGGGAATCCGAACGGAGCGGTACAACTATGCTCGAACCGAAGAAGCGCCGTGGATCCTGTTCGATCTGGAGAACGACCCGTTCGAGGAGAACAACCTGGTCGGCCGGAACGAAAGGCTCGTTGCCGAGATGGACGCGTTGCTGCTTGAGACCATGTCGGGCTGCGGCGACTCCTGGCGCGGAACCAGTCAGCAACTCGGCGACTGGGACCTCTGGCCGGGAAGAAGCCAACGGACGGGTGGACGGGGCGCGGTCGATGACACGGTATTGCGAAGACCGGTACCGAAAGCTCTTATGGCGGGCCGCTGAGGCTTCGTCCCGGCCCACGGACGGCCATCACAACTCCGCCAAAGTACCCTCGCCGAGCTGAACCACGCGGTCGAGCGTCCTGCGGACGTCCTCCCAAGTCGTCGTGTGGTTCAGGATGCAAAACCGTAACGAGAAGACCCCTTTCAGCGATGTGGACGAGAAGAACGCCAACTCGTCCCAGAACGCCCGCGCCAGGACCTCCCTGTTGATCCGCTCCAAGGTTGCCTCGTCGCATCCGCGGTCGATGGGGTTGACCCGGAAGCACACGATGCCGAGCGACACCGGCGTCATCAACTGAAGCATCGCACTGGACTCGACGTACTCCGCGGTGCGTTGCGCCAGGTCCAGTCCGTTCTGCACCGCCTCGCGAAATCTCGCCATCCCGAATGTCTGCACGGACATCCAGATCTTCAACGCCCGGGCCGTCCGACTCAGTTGTGAACCCCGGTCCGCGAAGTTCGGGTGATTCGCGCCCCACACGGTGTCCTGGAGGACATCGTGGCCGATCGCGAATGCATCTTCGAGGTGCTTCGCATTCCTGACCATGAGGCCGCCCGCCTCGTAGGGTTGGAAAAACCACTTGTGCGCGTCCAGGCCGACCGAGTCCGCTCTGTCGATACCGGCGAGGAGCTCTTTCCCACCTTGTGTCACCAAGGCGAATCCACCGTAGGCGGCGTCCACGTGCAACCAGACGCCTTCGCGCGTGCAGAAGTCTGCCATTTCGCTCAACGGGTCGATCGCCCCGGTGCTGGCTGTGCCCGCGCTGGCGCACACGGCAACAGGATGCAGACCGTTCGCGCGGTCCTCGGCAACCTGGCGACGCAACTCGGCCATGTCCATGCGGAAATCGTCGTCGGAGGGCACAAGGCGGGTATGTTCGCGGTGTACGCCGGTGATCCACGCGGCCCGCTTCAGGGCGCTGTGGCTCTGGTCGCTCATATAGACGGTGGGTTGACTCGGATGTCCCGCAGCGTCCCGTGCCGCGACCAATGCCTCAACGCTTGCCCCCGAGCCGCCGCTCGTCAGCAGCCCACCAGCGGATTCCGGATAGCCGATCCAGCCGCGCATCCAGTCCACGACGACGAGCTCCAGTTGGCTGGTCCCGCTCGACACGAGCCACGTACACGAGTTGATGTTGAAGCCTGCCGAGAGGAAGTCCGCGACGATTCCGGGCCAGGTGGGAGACGAGGGGACGAAACCGAAGAACCGGGGATGATCGAGCCGTGCCGCGTACGGGAGAACGTCCCGCACGGCCTGCTCCAGAACCTCTTCTCCGGGCCGGCCGTCTTCCGGTGGCGGACC
>JAPPKV010000309.1 GCA_028819775.1 Gammaproteobacteria bacterium
GTGCTGCACCGCCACTGCGACGAGATCGGGCGCGACCCCGGCGAGATCGTGGCCAGCCAGCAGTGCCTGGTCACCATTGCGCCGGACGCCGAGCGGGCCGGTCCCATGGCCGACCAGGCCCAGCGGATCTTCGGCGGCCACATGGGCGATCCCAAGGGACCGCTTGCAATCACTGGAACCCCCGAGCGCTGTGCTGAACAGATCCAGAAGCACATTGATCTGGGCTGCACGATGTTCGTGATCGAGTTCTTCGGCAAGGACACCCAGGAGCCTGCCCAGTTGTTCGCCGAAGAGGTCATGTCCGAGTTCCGCTAGCACCCATGCGGCGGCTGGCCCTCGTACTCGCCTGCGTGGCCTGCGCAGGTACCGTTGCGTTCGACGGTCCGCTGGCGGTCAGCGCCAACGGCCGCTACCTGACGTTCCAGAACGGCGAGCCGTTCTACTACGTCGCCGACACCCCTTGGCAGTTGATGGCCTCCCTCGATCTCGGCGAGACCCGGGAGTACATCGACATCCGCGCCGCCCAGGGCTTCACCGCCTTGCAGTTGGTGGCCACCCCCTGGTCCTTCGACGACACGGCGGCGCATTGGGACTTCGAGGGCGAGACGGGCCAGTCACGCGTCAACGCCGACGGCGAGGCGCCATTCTTCGACAGCGACGGCAATCCGCCGAAGACGAACGCCGATGTTCGTTTCGACCGTCCCAACGACGCCTATTGGCGTCATGTGGACAACGCCCTCGACTACCTGGCCGGGAAAGGCATGGCCGCCTACTTCATCCCGCTGTGGGCGAGCAACTTCAGCCGCCACTTCTCCGAGGAGGACCACTACCGCATCGGCAAGACGCTCGGGGAGCGCTACCGCAACCAGGCCAACCTCGTCTGGGTGCTCGGCGGGGACGAGGCCCGGGTAAGCGTCGCCAAGTACCGGCGCCTCTACCAAGGGCTTCGCGATGCGGCGATCACCCAACTGGTCACCATGCATCCCCGCTCCGGGCGCAGTAGCGCCGATCACCTCCAAGAGGAACTCGACTTCCACTCGATCCAGGAACGCGGCGACGTCGCATCCATGGTGGGGCGTTTGCGGGCGGACTATCTACGCACGCCGACCAAGCCGACGTTTCTGTGCGAGACCTGGTACGAACACGACCGTGACGGCGGGGTTTTCCGCATCCACAAGACTGGCACGAGTGCGGCCTTCCGCGCCCACTACTGGGCCGCACGTTTGCACGGCGGCTTCGGTGAAGGCTACGGCGGCTGGACCAACTGGCTGAATCTCGACCACTGGCGCACTGACATCAAACGCCCCGGCGCCGTCGCCATCGCGACCCACATGCGCAACATCCTGGAAGCCACGGACTGGCACAACCTCGTTCCGGACCGGGAACGAGAAGTGTTCGGCACCCACGAAAGGGTCCACGGGGCTATTTCCGACGCTACGAAGATCGCCGTCGCCTATTTCGAGTCGAACGTATCGGTGAGCATCGATCCGCGCTGGTTCGGGGAAGTCGCCGGCATGGTCTGGTACGACCCCGCAGACGGCCGGCTGCTCGGTATGCAGCCTCTTCACGGCAACCCAAGGGAGCGGCAGCCGCCCGCAACCGGCGCAGGTGGCGACACGGTGGTCACCATCCGGCCGATCCGAGACATCAAGGGATTTGACTACCGCGTGGCTGACCCCCCTACGTCGCCAAGGCGCGGGCCCTGAGCGCCTCCAGCCTACGGGCGTGCGCGGCCTCCCTGAAAAACACCAACCCGAAGGCCGAGGCGGCGAACAAGCCAGCCATGATGAGAAAGTCCTGGCCGAAGGTCAGGTGGTCGGCAACCGGGTAGAACATGAAGCCGCCGGACGCGATGCCGACATTGGCGAGTGCCATGTAGACCGCGAACTGAGTGGCCGCCACCTTCGTCCAGCACAGGTTCATGAAGAGCGCGATGACGGTGATGAAGACAACCTGGCCCACGATATACACGACCACCGCCAAGGAACCGAAGACGATGAGGTCGTCCAAATCGTCGGCCACGAGACCCGCGACGAGATGACAGACCGCGCCGGCGACCAGCGCCCCCATGAGAAAGCGCCGCGGGCCGAAGCGGTCGATGAAAGGACCCATCACCACGCCAATCACAGCCGCGGCAAAGCTCATCCCACTCGCGAATTGACTGTATCCGGCCCCGGACATGCCGAGCTCCTGAACCGCGAACGCCGTGTACACCGGCGTCACTATTCCACCGCGAAGAAAATACGCGAACGAAGTGGCGACCAAGAGCAGGCTCATCGGCAGAACCAGCACCCGGAAGAGATCAAGGAAGTTGTCGACGACGCGCGGTGCCGCAACTTCGACTCGCGCGACTGCCTTGCCCGTCGACCACGGCAGCAGCCGTTCGCCCGGCCGTTCGCGAACGACGGCCACGAAAAGGAAGATGGCCGCCACGGTTACCGCGCAAAGCGACGCGGTCATCGCAAGGCCGATCACCGGCAGCAGCGTGCCGCATAGGGCACCGAAGGATGAAGACCCCGCCACCTGCCCGAACGCCATGAACGCGTTCGCGCGGCCTCGCTCGTTCATCGGCAGGACGTCGATGGCCATCCCATCGACAGCGACGTCCTGGGTGGCCGCAAAGGCATTGGTCACGAATCCGACCACCATCAACGGCGCGATCGCATCGACATCGAACGGCGTCAGCGCAAGGACCACCAGGGACACGGTGAGCCCCGCCTGCGCAAACAAAACCCAAGGCCGGCGAAATCCCATGGGCAGGAAGGTGAACCGATCCATGAACGGGCCGGCGACCAGCTTGCCCGCCCAGGGAAGCGACACTACCGACGTGAACAAGGCGAGTTCCCCCACGCTCGCCTGCTGTTCGGCGAGCCATGCGGGAACCGCGACCGAAAGTAATCCGAGCGGGACGCCTTGGGCAAAGTAGAACGCGCAGAATGCGCCGAACCGCAACGATCGCTGTTCGGTTAGAACCAGCGGCATTGGCGAGAGTCCGGAGGCCGAGTCGCGCTAGAGCAGTTCTTCCACCCTCTCGGAGGGCCGCGCGATGACCGCCCGTTCTCCGCGAACCACAACGGGCCGCTGCATCAGCTTCGGATGTTCGACCAGAAGCCCCACCACGGCGTCGGCCGACGTATAGTCGCCGGCGTTCAAACCGAGTTCGCGAAAGTTGCCGTCCTTGCGGACCAGTTCCGACGGGTCGTCGTCGACCGACTCGAGGATACGCCGAAGATCCGCCTCACCCAACGGCGCCTTCAGATACTCGACGATGTCGAAGTCGACACTCCGCGCTTCGAGTATCTCCTTGGCACCGCGCGATTTGCTGCACGCCGGGTTGTGGTAGAGAACGATTCGCGCCATGGATGCGCCCCCTGCTGGCCTCCGCCCCGAGTATATCGGCACAGCCCCCTACTCGCGATTGTTCCGACGGTTCGCTCGCCCCTGCGCCAGGTTCGCCTCCGGACCGCGGCGCCGTAGTACGTCCCGCGCCGAGTCGCCGTTGCGTCAATTGCCGTGCGACGGCGCGCCCTGGCGGGCGTGTTGACGGCACGTCCTGGCGGCGCGTTGGCGTCGCCCTACGTACCTTCGCAACCGACCTGACCCGCAGCCCGGGCACGGAGCCGCCGACAGTACTCCGCGACCTGGGCGTCCGACATCGAGCACGCGAAGTCGAGCAGCGTACGTTCGTTGTCGAACGTCGCCACCTCGATCAGAGCCCGTACCTTGGCGAAAGTCAGCTCCCCGTCTTCGAAGGCGGCCTCGATCTGCGGCAGGTTGAGCAGCGCGTAGGCCACGCGGAGCTTGTCGCGTACGGCGTCGCGTCCGATGCCGCACCGTGCATCCAGCCACTCGGCGCTGTCGGCGGCACACCGGCCCTTGCCACGGGCTTCCCGGTACCCCCGGCGCATGTCGAACTCGCGCAACAGGACGAGCAGGCGATAGCCGTGTCGTGAGATGGTCCGGCAACTCGAGACGAGATCGTCGGCAATGGATTCGAGGGGTTGAAGTGTCGCGACGGCGTTCATGTTGGTTCCTCGCTAGACGCCGACCGGCTGGCCAGCCGGCTCGGCGGCACCCGGCATCCGCTGCATCGGACGGGGTCGCCAAATAACTGTGATTATATCCAGTTCGAATGATGCGTCAACCGGAATCTCACATGTTTTGCACAGCCTTCACCCAAGAGGGCTCCCCGAACGGCCGGTGACAACCGCCCGCCGGTGCGCCATTCTTCTGCATCCAGGGGAGGACAAAGCGCTGCAACGAAACGAAGTCGATCCATTCGCCGACGAGGCGTTGCCGGAACTCGCACCCGTGCGTCCCGGCGAGAATCTGGACTGGGCCCGGATCGAGCAATACCTGCGCGGCAATCTGCCGGGCGATTTGTTCGATGCTGCTGGACACTTCGAGGTCCTGCAGTTTCCCAATGGCTCCGCCAACCTGACCTATCTCATCCGCTTCGGCGAGTCCGAACTGGTATTGCGCCGGCCACCCTTCGGCGACCTGGCACCCGGTGCCCACGACATGAAACGCGAGTACCGCGTCCTGTCCAGGCTGTGGCGCAGTTTCGACGCGGCCCCTAGGGCATATCTCTTTTGCGACGACCACACCATCGGCGGTGCGGATTTCTTCGTCATGGAACGGCGCCGTGGCGAGGTCATCCGAGGCGTTGTTCCCCCCACCATGCGCCATCACCGGGACATCGGCTCGCGCATCGGCATGGCGCTGGTGGACCGGATCGCCGAATTCCACACGCTCGACCCCGAGGCGGTCGACCTCGGCCGGCTCGGCAGACCGGACGGTTTCGTCGCCCGGCAACTCAAGGGCTGGAAGCAACGCTGGGACCTTGTGGCCGATGATCGCTACGACGCCGAGATGTCGGCGGTCCACGCCCGCCTCGAAGACTCCCGCCCGGAACCGCAGCGCGTCTCCCTCGTCCACAACGACCTGAAACTCGACAACTGCCTATTCGATCCCGGGGACCCCGACCGGGTCACGGCGTTCTTCGACTGGGATATGACCACCCTCGGCGATCCCCTCATCGACATCGGGACGTTGCTCAACTATTGGCCGGACCCGGCCGACACCGAGGACTCGAAGCGGTTCAGCTACGACGGCATGCAACGCGTGGGTTTGCCGTCACGGGCGGCGATCACCGCACGCTACGCCAAGAAGAGCGGGCTCGATCTCGCGCACATCGGCTGGTACGAGGCCTTTGCCCTGTGGAAGTCAGGGACGGTGGTCCAGCAGCTACACCATCGGTGGAAAGTGGGCGACTCGACCGATCCGCGCATGGAGACCGTCGCGGACGGCTTGCCGAGACTCATCCACAACGCGATGCAATTGCTTGATCCGTAATCACTAATCCGCAGGCCGAGTCTCGTCTTCGGCGAACTTGAGCAGATCGTCAGTTCTTCGTCGCCTCGTGCATAGGGCACGCGTACCGCGTAACCGTATGATCAGGTGGCGTGCACGACGCAACGTTCAAGACGGCCGCATGAAGGAGACATGGCATGGAATCCTCGATCCCCGAAATCTCCCTGCTGAGGCTCATTGTCGCCTTCGTGCCGGTTGCCGTGGCCATCGTGATCCTCGTGCGCTATTCCCTGGGCGCCTGGAATGGGATCTATGCGACGGCGCGCATGCTCATTCAGCTTCTCGTGATCGGCTACGTGCTGACCTACATCTTCGACGCCGAGCAACCCTACGTCGTACTCGCCGTGCTGCTGGTCATGATGGCGGTCGCCTCCTGGATCGCCCTTCGTCCACTGGGTCGCCGAACCCCATCCCGCTACGCCATCGCATTTGCCGCGGTGGCGGTCAGCGGGTTGCTGACCCTGGTCCTGGTGACCCAAGGCGTCTTGTCGCTGGACCCGTGGTACGACCCGCGCTACGCGATACCCCTCGGGGGCATGATCTTCTCGGCGGCCATGAACGCCGTCAGTCTCGCGGCGGAGCGCTACGACGCCGAACTCGCCACCGGCACCGCCGCCGCCGAAGCGCTGCCGACGGCTTTGAACGCGGCGCTGATCCCGCAGGTCAATACGTTGTTCGCGGTCGGCCTCGTGGCACTCCCGGGCATGATGACCGGACAGATCCTCGCCGGGGTCGAGCCGCTGATCGCGGTACGCTACCAGATCGTGGTGATGTGCATGCTGTTCGGCGTCACGGCACTGTCAGCGG
>JAPPKV010000416.1 GCA_028819775.1 Gammaproteobacteria bacterium
GCATAGACATCGAGGACATTCGCTACGCGCGGGAACTCGGTTTCTCGATCAAGCACCTAGGTATTGCGCGTCTGCACTTCGACGGCATCGAAGCCCGCGTCCACCCGGCGCTGGTGCCGGATTCGGTACTCATCTCCAAGGTGTCGGGCGTGATGAACGCGGTGATGGCCCATGGCGATGCCGTGGGTCCCACGCTTTACGTCGGCCCGGGCGCCGGCGGCATGCCCACCGCGTCCGCGGTCGTCGCGGACCTGGTCGAATTGGCGCGCGGTACGCTTCCCGTACCCCGACCGGCCGCACGACGACTGCCGAGCCTCGGGATCGAGGGCGTGGACTGTGCCCATTACCTGAAGATTCCGGCCATCGACCAGCCCGGCGTGTTCGCGGAAGTGGCGGACGTTCTGAGCCGCCACGAGGTGTCGATTGAGGCCGTGATCCAGCGTCCCCAGGCCATTCGATCCGGTGCCGAGCCCTGGGTGCCGATCATCATCGTCACCGACGACGTGCCGGAGGCGGTCGTGCGCGAATGCGTGTCCGAACTGGCCAACCTAGCCGGCGTGACCGGGGAGATCTCGCGAATCCGGGTCGGGGACCTGTCTGCGATGATGCCCCCGACCTAAGTCAGGGTCCCACCCTGCGCAGTTGAATCGCGTCCACCGCCTTCTCGGCCAGCACGTCGGAGATCACCACGACGGATTCGTCCGGGCCGATGCCCTCGCGCTCCCGTAGCACGGCGAAGGCGGTCTGGATCGTCTTCTCGGGGTCGTTGCTGAACGAGGTGCGATAGGCGAACACGCCCCGGTTCAGCATGAGCCGTCGGCGTGTCTGGCTGGTATTCGTGAACGCGAATATCGGCACCTGGTCCGGATGGCAGTTGGTCATGAGGTCGGCGGTGATGCCTCGCCGCGTGATGACCACGATGCCGGCCGCGTGAATCGCTTCGGCAAGCCGTGCCGCGGAGGTGGCGAGGTGCTGCTTGGCGGTGTCGTTGGCTAGCGACTCGTGCAGCGAAAAGCCGCGTTGACGCTCGCTCGCCTCGGCGATGTTGGCGAGCTGCTCGACGCAACGGTAGGGGTAGGCGCCGATGCTGGTCTCGCCGGACAGCATGACGGCGTCCGCACCCTCGTACACGGCGTTGGCGACATCGGTGACCTCGGCGCGGGTCGGGATCGGGTTCTCGATCATCGACTCCATGAGGTGCGTGGCGACGATGCAGCGCTTGCCCAGACGGGCGCAGATCTCAGCCAGGCGACGTTGCACGATGGGCAATGTCGCGATATCCGTCTCGATGCCTAGGTCGCCCCGCGCCACCATGACGGCGTCGGCGGCCCGCGCAATCTCCTCGGCGTTGCGCACGCCCTCGGTGTTTTCGATCTTGGCGATCACCTGGATCACTCGGCCGGCCCTCGGGCCGAGCAACTCCCGCAGTTCTGCGATGTCGGCCGCGGACCTCACGAAGGACAACGCGATGAAGTCGATCTCCTCGGCGATGCCGAACGAGATGTCGTCTCGATCCTTGTCGGTAATCGACGCCAGGTTGACGGCCACGCCGGGCAGATTGACGTGTTTGCGGCTGCCGAGCAGGCCGCCGTCGGCGACTTGGCATTCCAACCGGTCGTCGGTGCGGGCGGTGACGCGCACGTTGATGAGACCGTTGTCGAGTCTGACGCGGTCGCCGACCGCCACCGCGTCGGCGAGTCCGGGGTAGTTGACCGCAATCGACGGAACGTCGGCTGCGGGCTGTGGCGCGACGTCGAGGAAGACCTTCTGCCCGGCATGCAGCACGAGGGGCTCGTCGAGGGGTCCGGTACGGATCTCGGGGCCTTGGGTGTCCAGCATGATCGGCATGGGATAGCGGACCTTGCGGTTCAGGGTCTTGATCCAATGGATGATCTCCGCCGCCTCGTCCTGGCTCGCGTGGGACATGTTGAGGCGTACCACCGACATGCCGGCTTGGTAGAGCCGCTCGATGCCCTCGTAGGAGGCCGTCGCCGGCCCCACCGTGCAGATGATCTTGGTCTTGCGGCGCGTGGCTGCCATTGCCGGGCGAGCCTATGGCTTGGAGGATCCCGACCAGTAGCCCGGCGGTCGTCCCCGTGCCCAGACGTGCTCCCGGGCGACTTCCTCGTTGAGATCGGCGCCCCAGCCCGGCCGGTCGGGAATGGCCACGCGACCCTGATCGAATTCGAGCGACTCGGTCACTAGATCATCCTTCCAAGGCACGTCGTCGATGTCGATTTCGCAGATGCGGACGTTTGGGATGACCGCGCACAGGTGGAGCGAGTGCAGTGTAGACAGGTGGCTGTAGTAGTTGTGGGGGGCGCAGTTGATTTCGAAGGTCTCCGCCATGTCCGCCACCCGCTTCGAATTGGCGAAGCCGTTCCAGGGAACGTCAACCATGCAGACATCCATGGAGCGGGCCTCGAAGTAGCGCCGGTAGTCTCTTGACGTGAAGAGATTCTCGCCCGAGCAGATGGTCACGCGGGTCGACTCGCGAACCTCGCGCAATCCGTTCGGTTCGTACATGTCCACTTCCACCCACATCATGCGCATGTCTTCCAGGGCCCGGCAGATGCGCTTGGCGGCTTCGACCCGGAAATTGAAATTGAGGTCCAGGGCAATGTCGACATTGGGACCGACGGCGTCGCGGAACGTTCCGATCAGCTTGCGGATGTGGTCGATGGTGGCATTGTCCACCGTGCCGTCGGTGGTGCCCTCGCCGCCACCGAATCCACCCCGATAGGTGCGGGCGACCTCGCCGGGATAGACGATGTTGGTCTTCAATGCGGTGAAACCGCGGGCGACGACTTCGTGCCCGAGGTTCGTGATGTCGTCCCAGGTCTTGAGCGGCGGCACGCCGATGACCTCGTGGTTCCCGGCCCGGGACGAACCGCAGTGCGACCAGTAGACGCGTTGACGGGTCCTCAACGGTCCACCGAACAGCTCGTAGACCGGCACGCCGAGCGCTTTGGCCTTGATATCCCAGAGCGCCAGTTCGATGCCGGCGATAGCCTTGGCCGCGACGCCCCCGGGACTCTGGCGAGCCATGCGGTACATGTCCCAATAGCGAGCCTCCACGGGACGTGGATCGTGCCCTAGGAGAATCGTCTCGAATTCCTTGGCGGAACCGACGACGCTGTATGGCATGCGCCCGTCCGAGCACTCGCCGTAGCCGGTGATGCCTTCGTCGGTCCGAACGGCCACGAATTGCCACGGCCTCCAGCCCGCGTCGACCACGAAGGTGTCGATCCCGGTGATCTTCACGGTGCCTCTCCCTGGCGTCTCGCAAGGCAGACCTCGATGAGCATCTGCCGGCTGGGCGCGCGCGGGTGGATTCGGCTACTGGACAAGTGACGCGGCCGCATGCTCGGCACGCATGAGTGCATTCACTTCGTCGATCACGGCGGGTACCATCGCCTCGCTGTAGCCCCGCTTGACGGCTGCGATCGTGCCGTCCTTCCTGATCATGACCATATGCGGAATGCCGTTGACCCCGTAGCGCTTCTTGATTCGTCCGTTGTGATCGTTGGTGAGCGTCATCTTGTAGTCTTTCAGTCGACGCTTCATGGGCCGGTAGACCATGGCTTTTTCGATGTTCACGGCGACGACGCGTACCCGGTCGCGCCCAGCGTGCCGCTGTATTGTCTCCAACACAGGCAATTCCCTGCGGCACGGGGGACACCACGTCGCCCAGAACGTCACGATGACAACCTTGCCGCGCAAATCCTCGAGGTCGACCGCCTTGCCTTTCTGATCCTTGCCGAGATACGGCGGGGGGACATCGCCCGCCTCGGGAATCGCATGCACCAACGACGCAAGCGCCAGCGCCACCGCTGCCAGCAGGCTCGCCGTCCACGTTCTCATTCGGCAACCGTAACCATCCGCCCGATGCGCGTCAAACGGGACGGGCTCGCGTTCTCGTCTTGAAACGTGCAGGCCTTTGGGACATCGTTGGCGTCTGCTCTACAACATCCGCCCGCTTTTGATCGTCGAATCCCGGCCCAAGCGGCCGTCCGAACTTGGCTTACGTCTCCCCGGGTTCCTACGGGACGCCTTGGCGGCTCGCGGCGTGGCCGCCATCTCCGATCTGGATCTCTCGCTAGACCACCTGCACGCTCCCGACTTGCTGCCGGGAGTCGATGCCGCTGCCGACCGCCTGGCGGCGGCAGTTACGGGCAACGAACGCATCCTGATTGCCGGCGACTTCGATGCCGATGGCGCGACGGCATCGGCCCTGTGTGTGTCCGCGCTGCGCGCGATGGGTGCGGGCGATGTGGACTTCCTGGTGCCGAACCGCTTCGAGTACGGCTACGGGCTATCCCCGGAACTCGTGGAGGAGGCGCTGAAGAGATCGCCCCAGATCATCGTCACGGTCGACAACGGTGTGTCGAGTGTCGACGGCGTCGCGCTCGCCCGGGCCAACGGCGTGGATGTTGTCGTCACGGATCACCATCTTCCCGGCGAGGAACTCCCCGCCGCCCATGCGATCGTCAATCCCAACCTGGCCGACTCCGCGTTTCCCAGTCGAAACCTTGCCGGGGTTGGCGTTGCCTTCTACGTGATGGGCGCGGTACGGCGGCGATTGCGGGCAATCCGCTACTTCGGGAGGCGCGCAATCGCCGAGCCCAATCTAGCCGATTGGCTGGACCTGGTGGCGCTGGGCACCGTCGCCGATGTCGTGCCGCTGGACCGCAACAACCGCATCCTGGTGCACCAGGGTCTGAGACGGATTCGCGGACGCAGGACACGGCCCGGCGTCCGCGCCCTGGTGGAGGTGTCCGGGCGTGCGGCGAGCGCCTTGAGCGCCAAGGATCTCGGCTTCGCCATCGGACCGCGGCTCAATGCCGCTGGCCGGCTTGAGGACATGTCGATCGGCATACGGTGCCTCCTGGCGGAGGACGACCGCTCGGCCCGCGCCCTTGCCGAGCGCTTGGACGAGTTCAACCGGGAGCGCCGCGACATCGAGGCCGGCATGGTCGACGAAGCGACTGGCATTCTGGACGGCGAAATCGGCGACGACGTGGCGATCTGCGTCTACCAGCAGAACTGGCATCAAGGCGTAATCGGGATCGTCGCGGGCCGGATGCGCGAGCGCTATCATCGTCCCGCGATCGTGTTCGCCGATGCCGGTGCATCGTCGCCGGGCGAACTCAAGGGCTCGGCGCGGTCGATACCCGGTCTGCACATCCGCGATGCCATCGCCGAGTGCGCGACCCGGCGCCCGGGCCTGGTCGGTCCCTTCGGCGGTCACGCCATGGCCGCCGGTCTGACCATACGCCACGCCCACCTGCAACGCTTCCGGCATGCGTTCAACGAGATCGTCGCGAAGCGGGTCAGCGACCGCGACCTTGCCGGGGTCATCGTCACCGACGGCGAACTAGCCGATGCGGACATGAACATCGACAACGCCCGGCTGGTTGCTGCCCACGGGCCCTGGGGTCAGGGCTTCGAAGAACCTTCGTTCCACGGCGAATTCGACATCGTGATGCAACGCGTGGTGGGTGAACGCCATCTCAAGCTCGCTCTCAAACAAAACACGCGGGTCGTGGACGCCATCGCCTTCAACACCGAGCCAACGCCCGGCAACCGTGTGCGGGCGGTCTACAGGCTCGGCATCAACGACTACGGAGATGCCGACACGTTGCAGCTTGAGATTGCCGCGCTCGAGGCCGTCTAGACCTTCCGGTCTTGCTGTGGACGCTGTTGCACACGGCATCGTGCGACCGGCGGTGTCCCCATCGGCCCCGGAGATAATGTCGTCGATGGCTGCGGGGTGTACCCCTGGTGGTTCAAGTGTCGGTGCAGGACGTGACCGTGGCCCAGGGAGCCTGCGGCTATTCTGCGCCGCCGCATGGACCCCCGCTCGCGCCGCCACGGCTGCTAGAATCCCGCGACCCCGAGAGCCGACCTGAGCACCATGGCCGAAGTCACGTCCATTCGCGAGACATTGAAGTCCCTTGCCGGGCGCACCGAAGCGCTACGGGGGTATCTTTGACTACGCCACGAAGCGGGAACGCCTAGAGGAGGTCGAGCGCGAACTCTCGGACCCGGAACTTTGGAACGAGCCGGACCGCGCCCAGGCCTTAGGAAGGGAGCAATCCTCCCTGCAGATCGTGGTTGACGGGCTCGAACATCTGGGAACGACGCTCTCCGACCTGTCCGAG
>JAPPKV010000443.1 GCA_028819775.1 Gammaproteobacteria bacterium
ACCTTTCCCTGGAAACGGAAACCAACATCGAGGTCGAGTGCAACATCGACGACATGACGCCCGAGGGGTTCGGCCCACTCATGGAGGGCCTTTTCGCCAAGGGAGCGGTGGACGTCTTTCTGACGCCGATCATCATGAAGAAGTCGCGCCCGGCCACGAAGCTGTCGCTGCTCGTCGACGAAGCGCGGCTCGACGCCGTGCTCGCGGAGCTATTCGCCGCTTCGACCACCATCGGCGCCCGGACGCGGCGCGTGACCAAACGGATGCTGCCGCGGGAGGCTCGCACGGTGGCCACCTCGCTGGGCGACGTGCGCGTCAAGATCATCACGATGCCGGACGGTTCGCGGCGCTGGAAACCGGAACACGACGATATCGTCGCCATTGCCGACGAGACCGGCACGGGCTACCTGACCGCCAAAGCCATTGTGCTCCAGGACGTTGGGCCTCAAGTCCAGTGACAACGATCCATGACATCCTGAATCGATTCGCCGCAGGGGATCTCGATCACACGGCAACCGAAGCGGCCCTGAACAGCGCCTATTTCGAAAACCTGGGCCACAGCACCATCGACCATGATCGGGTCCGGCGTACCGGTTCGCCGGAGGTCATCTACGGCGAACACAAGACGCCAGCCCAGGTCGCGGCCACGTTCAAGGCGGTGGCCGACCGAGGCCACAACGCGCTTGCGACGCGCGTGAGCCAAGCGGCCGCCGATGCCGCCATCGACGCCGTCCCCGGTGCCATGCACCACCCCGAGGCACGTCTAGTGACGTTCAAGCAGCAAGCGCCGGATCCGGCGGCCACGCAGGTTGCCGTGGTCACGGCAGGCACATCCGACCTGGCAGTCGCCGAAGAGGCGGCGCTGACCGCCGAGTTCTACGACAGTCCCGTGCTGCGCATCAGCGATGTCGGCGTCGCGGGCGTCCATCGATTGCTGGCCCGGGTCGACGAGATTCGGGCCACGAAGGTCGTCGTGGTCGTGGCCGGCATGGAAGGCGCGCTACCGAGCGTGGTCGGGGGGTTGATCGACAAACCCGTGATCGCGGTGCCGACCAGCGTCGGCTACGGTGCTTCGTTCAACGGCGTCGCCGCGCTGTTGGGAATGCTCAACAGCTGTGCGTCCGGCGTCTCGGTTGTCAATATCGACAACGGCTTCGGCGCGGGCTATCTTGCCAACATGATCAACCGGCTATGACCATGGACGCGGAACTCGCCGACAAGTACGCGACACTGAAGTCGAACATCGAGGATCTCGGTCGGGTCATCGTCGCGTTCTCCGGCGGCGTCGACAGCTCCCTCGTCGCCTATGTCGCTGCCCAAACGCTAGGCGACGGTGCGCTCGCCGTAACCTCAGGTTCGAAGAGCTTGAAGCGCAGCGACCTCAAGCTTGCCGGCGAACTCGCTGACAAGTGGGGGATGCGTCACCGGATCATCGTCACCGACGAGGTGCTGAAGCCGGAGTACCGGGCGAACCCCGTGAACCGCTGTTTTCATTGCAAAACTTCTCTTTACGATGCCCTGGAGCAGATTGCTGCCGACGAGGGCTACGATCATGTCCTGAACGGCACCAATACCGACGATTTGGGCGACCACAGGCCAGGACTCGTCGCCGCCCGCAACTACGAAGTGGTCTCACCCCTGGTGGACGCGGGTTTCGCCAAGCGCGACATCCGCGCGCTGGCAGCGGCACTGGGTATGGAGAACGCGCAGAAGCCGCAGGCGGCCTGCCTGTCGAGCCGGTTTCCCTACGGATCGCACATCACCGAGGCGCGCCTCGCCCAGGTCGAAGCCGCTGAAGACGCCCTTGCCGAACTTGGGTTCTCGCAGTTCCGCGTTCGCCACCACGAAGATGTCGCCCGGATCGAAATCGTCGCCGAGGAACTGCCCCGCGCCATCGAATTGCGCGACGAGATCCAGGACCGCGTCAAGGCGACGGGCTACCGTTTCGTGGCCGTGGACCTCGGTGGTTTCCGAAGCGGGTCCTTGAACGAGGGCTTGATCGACGCGGTACAGCTTTCGCCCTAGCGTTCTTGAGGCCGCGCCATCTGCCCAGTTGAGCAAAGTCTTTCACGAGGCGCCCGCGGGGACGAAGGCCCCGTAGGGGCGAGGCTATCGCGCCCGAAAGGGCGCGCCCTCGCCCGCGTTCGTCCAAGAACGTCTCGGTTCGGTCCAAGCGGGCGACCACAAGGGTCGCCCCTACGGCGGACTCGTCGGTCTGAGGCGGAGCCTCGCTAGCGTCCTGGACCAAGGTGAACCGACGCCCACCGGTAATCGCCCATCCACTGTTCGGTCTCTGGCTGGCATTCCTTGTCCCGTGCGTCTGCCATGCCGAGGCACCCGCCGTTGCACTCCCAATCGACGCCGCCGAGCTGGTCGCCGCCCTAAAGTCGCAACTCGAGATCGGCGAGTTCGAGGACGCGTCGATTCAAGCCGAGCAATGGCTCGAAACCCAGGACAGCGACGGCTACGACCTCTCGCTTGCACAACCCTTCATGTTGCTCGGCGACGCCCGGATGGGCATGCGGGATCCACTCGGGGCGATCGAGGCCTACGACCGGGCCAGGCACATCACTCGGCTGGCCACGGGCATCCAGGGCACGGACCAACTGCCCATCCTGTATCGCGAGGCGGACGCATTCTCCGCGCTAGGCGACGATGTCACGGCGAACGACCGCCAAGAGTTCGCATTCGAAATCAGCCGCCGCATGTACGGCGCCGACGACCCTCACCACATGATCGGCACGTACCGGTTGATCCACTGGTATCGTCACCACTACAAGTATCTCTCGGCCCATGTACTGTTCGAGCAGCTCTTGGACATCAGCCGGGAACACCTGCCGCACGGCGATCCATTGCACCTGAGGATGCTTCGCGAACACGCGCAACTGTTCCGACACCGGGTCTTCGGCCGCCGCACCATCGGCCGGGGCCGCTTCCTGGCGACGCCCCCGGGGCTCCTGCCACATCGCTACCGCCAGAACGTCTCGTCGTTCCGGGAGGCCCGGAACGCACTAGGCGAGGTTGTCGATATCCAGGAGTCCAACCCGTTCGCGACCGACGCCGAATTGGCAGCTGCTCTCTTAGACTTCGCCGACTGGCATCTCATGTTCGGCGACTATCCCATCGCCGTTCGCCACTACCGGCGAATCTGGGAGTTGCTGGAGTCCGATGCGGAACGTCGAAACAAGCTCTTCGGCGAACCCACGCCGCTGTTCCTGCCGCTGCCCTCCGATCCGGGCTACCGATTGCGCCGCATCGGGATGCACCGCGACGGCGTCGTGCACCTGGCGCTCACCGTGACCCACCGGGGTCACGTCATCGGCAGCAGGTCACTGGAAGTGGCGCCTCGCAACATCATGGAGTTCAAGGTCCGCAAGGCAGCTAAACGCGCACGCTACCGACCCGCCTTCCTCGACGGAGAGCCCGTCAAGGTTCGTGGCCATCCGTTGCGGTACGTCTACTCCTACTGACCCGTGCCCCGGCTAGCGCCCTGCCGACCTTCGGCTAACGCCGAGAAGTCCGACAGGCTGCTAGTTCGCGGCCTTGAGCGGGATGTCGAACTGGTTTCCGTTCGGGAAGGTGATGCTGATCGTGAAGTTGTCGCCGTCACGGGTGTAGCGCAGCTTGTCGAACATGGTGCCTTCCTCGCCGTGGAATGCGACGGTGTTCTCGCCCATCTCGGCAAGGGTCATCACCGACGGCCCCTCGGTGCGCGGCTTCATGCCCGGGTCCCATTGCTGCAGGCGCAGGCGGAGCGTGCCCTCCTCCTCCTCGATCACAATGAGTTCAAACATGCTGGTGCCGTTCGAGCCAGTGCTCCGCACCAGGGACTGAATCGAGCCGGCCTTGGGCACCGTCCAGTTTTCCTCCAGAACTTCGCCGCCCGGGAGCGGACCCGACCAGGTTCCCGTCATCCAGGCGAGATCCGACGCCGAGGCTGCAGGCTTCGTTTCGGGGGCGGGCGCTTCGTCCTCCGCGATGGCCGTGCTGGCCGCGAGCAGCAACGTGGCCGCCGCCACGGGAAGGGGGTTTCGTCGGGTCATGGCTTGGTCCTTTTTTTGGGCAAACGCCGCCGAGCATGGCCTATCCGCCAGCGCTCGACAACCATCGTGGCGCTGAGGATTCCGAAGGCGGTCGCGTCACCACTTGTACTGGATTCGCAAGGCGTAGTGGCGCGGCAACTCCGGGAGTACGACGACGCTACCGAACAGGTTGGGGAAGTTAGCGCGGAAGTACCGTTCGTCGGTAAGGTTCTTGGCGGTTGCGGCGCCGCGCCAACGATCCGCCTCGACCACCACCCCCACGTTTACGAGCCTGTAGGCAGGAAGCTCGACCGAACCCGAGAAGCCCGACGTGGTCCGAGCGACATCAACCACGCTCGCACTTGCCGCGACGCCGTATCCGAAGTCGTACGTCCCGGTGATGGAGATGATGCGCTCGGGGATTCCGGCGCGGCGTGCTCCTCCAGCCCCCTCCCGGACCACGATTCCGCCTAACGCCCCGCCGTAAAGCGCCGCGGGATCGATGCCCGGAACGTCTGCCGCACCGATAAAGCTGAATCGACCTCCCGACTGCAAGGTGTTCAGATTGATCACCTCGATGGTCGAGTACGCCAACGTCAGGAGCAGACGGTCGGTGGCCAGCCAACGCGTTTCCGCCTCCAGCCCGGTCGTCCGCGTCGCCTGGTTGGTGACGACATTCTGGGCGGAATAGTCGGTACGCTCCTGCTCGTAGCCGGCCACTGCGAAGTAGAGGGCGCCGTCCTTGAGGCTGCCCTTGATTCCGGCCTCGCGGAGGCTGGACTCGTCGAAAGCCTGGCCGGAGGCGATGTTGGCCACCGTGATCTCCGCACCCTGTCCGGCGATGACCGTCGATTGCCGCGACAGGGTGGCGTAGGGGACGAGTCCGAGGGGCACGGCGTAGCTCACGCTCAAGGTCCAGGACAGGCCACCGGTCGCGTCCGCCGCCTGTTCCTCGACACACGACGAATCGGGGCAGAGGTTGTTCGCACTTGGCAGTAGGAGCTTGTCCAACGGCTGACGGCTGCGGAGGTCGATGCGGTCATAGCGGGCGCCCGCCATCACCCCGAGCCTTCTCCATTGCACGTCGGCCAGCACGGCAAGGCCAAGATCGACGTAACGTCCTATGTAGTACTCGGTGTAGTCGTCGTCGATCCGAGTTGCGAGGAGCCGTCGGTCTAGGCTGCTCGCAGGGCGCGTCAGGTCTCGACGATCAAAGTACTCGTTGGTGTAATCGTTGCCGTAATGGAAGTCCGTGCGCCGGAACGACGGCGACACCTGCAGGCCGACGCTTGCCGTCCCACGCTGAAACACCTTGGCCAGCACCAGCTTGTTCTCGATCGCCGATGCGTCGTGGAAGTCCGAAAAGCCGTAGGTGACCTCGCTGACATGGTCGTAGGCCTCGTAGAACAACTGGTTGCGCCACTCCCAGCCGCCGTCGGTCTCCAGGGTCGCGTCGAAATACAGAGTGGTCATTTCGTGGCGAATGACATCCTCGGCATCGACCAGCACCTGATCGCCGCGAAGTCGGGCCGTACCCGACGTTTGCAGGCGGAGCAGGTCGGGAGAACAGCCAAAGACCGTCGTCGTTCCGATTGTGCACGCGCCGGGGAAGGGCCCCGAAACGTCGAGACCCGCCGACCCTCCCGGCACGAGACCCGCGGCAAACGGGTTCAAGTCCGTGTAGCCGTCGCCGTCAACGTCGAACTCCTGGTGTGAGATATAGCCGTCCCCGTCGACGTCAAGTGGCCGTGGCGAACCCGTGAGGTAGATGCCGTGGTCGACCAAGTCCTGGGTTAGGCGATTCCAGCCACCGATCTCATTGCCGTCGTAGTCGTGCACCATGCCGCCGAACTGCAGTTGCGCGCCACCGGCGTTCAGATCGAAGGATGCCTGCAGGATCGTCTGTTCAGTCGGGCTGTTCCGATAGTAGCTACCCGAGTCCTCGACTTCGGCATAGAGCCAATAGCCGAAGTCCTCACCCAGGAAGTCGCCGGGGCCGCCGATCTCCGCCGTCACGACGCGCCGGTGCCAAGATCCCAGGTCGACCCCTACGGATCCGGTGGCCGAGGCGATGAACTCGCCGGTCTCCTCGATCCGGGCCGACTTGGGATTGAAGTTCAGGT
>JAPPKV010000228.1 GCA_028819775.1 Gammaproteobacteria bacterium
GGGCTGATCTGGGCTCCGCCGCTCGCCGAGGGGACGACTGGATTCACCTCGCGCCGCTGCACCGCACCGGCGATCCGCCCCGCATCGCCCACCAAGACACGGCCCGCAAGGTCAACTGGGCGGCCGCCCCCGATGCCCTGGCCGCCGCGGTGTCGACATAAGCCCCCCGACGAGCCGTCACAACAGATGGGAGCCGGCCGATCTGGTCCAGCACCAAATCGTCTCCGCGCTCGCCGCCCGACAACAAAACGTCCCCCGGGTGGTGTTCAAGGGCGGGACCCTTCTTCGGGTCTGCTACCGGCACGACTGGCGGTTCTCAGAGGACCTGGACTTCGACTGGATCCACACCGACGACAGCAAACAAGCCATACACGACTTCTTCGACCGCGGCCTCAAGGCGGCGTCTAGGGCCTATGGGACCGCGTTCGACACGAAGTGGGGTGCCAACAAGCTCAACATCTACTGGGAGCAGCCCGGAGCTGTCACCGGCGTCATCTACACCGACGTCAAACCCCACCACCACTTAGGGGCCGAGCGGATAGGCGGGTTATGTGGGGTTGTATCGGTTTCGCCAGTCGATGAGTTTGGCGGTGATCAATATGGTGACGGCGAGGCGCAGGGCGGCGTGGCGGCAGTCGGTTCTGCGGTCGGTGTTGCGGCGGAGTTGCCCGTAGTTCGACAGCCAGGAGTTGGCGGACTCGACGATCCAGCGCTTGCCCAGGGGTTCGGTTCTGGGCCGGCCCCGGGCGTGGCCGGACGGGCGTTTGGGTGTGCGCACGATGTCGTCGATGCCCCAGCGTCGGCAGGTCTTGGCCACGGGGTCGCCGGTGTAGCCGCGGTCGAGGTGGATGGTCTCTATGTCTGCGATCAGGCCGGTGCGGGAGACGGCGGCCAATGTGGGCTCCAACATTGTCTGGTCGTTGACGTTGGCCGCGTCGGCGGCCCAGCCGACGGGGATGCCGTGGCGGTCTGCGGCGATGGACCACTTCCACCCGAGGCTGCAACGCTGAGTGCCCAGGATTCGACAACATCGACCAGAGCATCGCCAACACCGCCGCCACGAACTTCGGGAGCTACCCACATCGAGAGGAGTTCAACCTCTTCCTTTCGCTCCGTGTGAGCGCCCGAAGCTTGGCCGACCGGCTCCCCTTGGACGTACGCAACGAAGTTCGCAGCCACGTTGGAGAGTCTCGACCTCCAGCGCTCCTCAAGGTCGCCACTGCCTGACCAGTCGTCCAACGAAGAACCGAAGGCTGCCGGAGCTTCTTCAAGAGCCCGTTGGCGAACCTCGCGCCAGATCCGCCAATCATCAGCAGTCACTCTTCGGATCTCCGGCACTCGCTTAGCTTCGCGTTAAATGGCAGCGGGCGCACCCAAGCCTGGTCTCCTTTGCGCTTACGAGGCGTTTGCCTCGGTCAACCGAACACCGCCGCGAGCGCCTGACGTGCTAGCCTTAGGCTTTACGTTGCACGAGAGTTCGGCAGGTGATCGCTGAAATGACGTCGAACGAGTCTGCGTCGTCCGAATCAGTCGCACAGACGTTAGCTCGGCCGACCCAGCCGCGCCGCTTGCCCGGCTCTCGCTTGAGCGCCGCAAGTGACGCGCACGCCGTACTTGACTCGCCATCCCACACGCTGCGCCAACGGATCTAGCGTAACGTGCGGCGGATTAGAGTCAGCCAAGAGACGGTGGGTCAGGTGGCCCCGAGCGGCACCGGATCGCCCGTCGATGTTCATGCCTTTCGCGTCACGGGCGCCTCGATCGGCGCCGAGCTCCTGACGTACGGGGCGACGCTCACCGAACTCCGACTACAAGACGCCGACGGGACGATGGTCAACACCGTCCTGCGATATCGGACTCTGGACGAGTACATCGATCCGGATCCGATCGCCTACCTCGGTGCTACCACCGGACGGTTCTCCCGGTGCATCGCCGGAGCCGTGCTCCGCATCGACGACGATCAGTACGAACTCGATGCCAACGAATCGGGCCACCACTTCCACGGAGGCTCCGGGGGGTTTCATTCCCGTGTCTGGACCGCGGACGCAGAGGCGCACGCGGATACCGCGACGGTGCTGATGACGTTGCAGAGCCCGGACGGTGATCAGGGCTACCCTGGAACACTTGACGTCGAGTTGGCCGTCACCGTCGGCAACGACCTCACGCTCCGCTTCGACTACACGGCCACAACTGACACCCCGACCATCGTCGATCTCACGAACCACGCCTTCTGGAACCTGGATGGAGGGCGGGCGATCGATCGTCACCATCTGGCCATCAACGCCGCGACCCGCCTCCCCGTCGATCCGACACTGCTTCCGTCGGGCCCGCCGGTACCTGTCGAGGGCGATCTCGACTATCGGACCGCTGCCGCTATCGGCACATCGAGACTCGACCACTGCTTCGCGCTCGACGATCCCTCCTGGGCGGCGGTCCTCACCGCGCCGCGCACGGGACAATGGATGCGGGTCGAGACTGACCAACCGGGACTTCAGGTATACAGCGGCGATCACCTGAGCCCTAGCCGTTCAGGGTTGGCACTGCAGTGCGGGGCGTGGCCCGATGCGCCCAATCAGCCGAGCTACCCGCCGGCTCGGCTCGACCCAGGACAAGTTTACCGCCACACGACCGTCCACCAATTCGACGCAACAGGGATGCCCGACAACCTACACCCGTGAGTCATCACGCCGGACTCACGATTGTATCTGTGAGGCCTTTGCCTTGGCCTTCTGGATCGCCGCCCACTCATCCCTCAAGCCGGCCGTCTCGTGGAACACCGGACCATCGCCGACATCGCGGCTGAAGTATCCGACGCGCTCGAACTGAACAACATCGCCGGCCTCCACGTCCTCGAGCGCCGCCTCGAGCTTTGCGCCATACGTCCTGCGTGCGTCGAGGGCGATCTCGGGATCGTGCGCATCCGGAAGTGATTCGGGGAACAGCCGGTCATAGCGGTGAACGGTCCCGTCGACCGCAGCCGCACAGGAGACCCAATGGATCGTCGCCTTCACCTTCCGACCGTCCGGGGCGTTGCCTCCCACGGTCGCCGGATCGTAGGTCGCGTGTACCTCGACCACTTGGCCGTCCTCGTCAACGACGTGATCGACAGCCGTCACGAAGTAGGCGTATCGCAACCTAACCTCGCGCCCAGGAGTGAGCCGGTAGTACTTGGGCTCGGCTTGAGCGCGATAGTCATCGCGCTCGATCCAGAGGACACCGTCGAAGGGCACCGAGCGGACGCCCGCGTCGGGATCCTCGGGATTGTTGATGGCGTCGACCATCTCCACGACCCCGTTACCCTCGTCGTCGACAGGCCAGTTCGTGATGATCAGCTTGATCGGATCCAGTACCGCGGCACGACGGAGCGCATAACGGTTGTGCTGACGCCGAACAAAAGACTCGAGCAGCTCGATCTCGACCACACTGTTGGTCTTGGCGACCCCGACGTGCCGCACGAGCTCGACGATCGCCTCGGCGGGGAAGCCCCGGCGGCGAGCGGCGCGCAGTGTCGGCATCTGCGGGTCGTCCCAACCGTCGACCATTCCGTTGGCCACTAATCGTCGCAACACCCGCTTTGACATGACGGTGTGGGTGAAGTTGAGTCGCGCGAACTCGATTTGCTCAGGCCTTGGGTGATCGACACCGGTCGCGTCGAGCAGCCAGTTATAGAGCGGACGGTGGTCCTCGAACTCGAGCGTGCACAACGAATGGGAGATGCCCTCGATCGCATCGGACAGGCCGTGAGCCCAGTCGTAGGTCGGGTAGATGCACCACGTGTCGCCCGTGCGCTGATGGTGTGAGTGTCGAATCCGGTACAGCACCGGATCCCGCATGGTCATGACCTCATGGGCCATGTCCACCTTCGCCCGCAGCACGGCTTGACCGTCGGCGAGTTCTGCCGCTCGCATCGTCTGCAGGAGCGCGAGGTTCTCCTCTGGTGCCCGGTCTCGGAATGGACTGTCGACACCTGGCTTGCCGAAGCTGCCGCGCTGAGCGGAGATGATCTCGGCCGGTTGCTCGTCGACGTAGGCCATACCCCGGCTCACGAGCTGCTCGGCCCACTCATACAGCTGATCGAAGTAGTCGGATGCAAACAGGACCGCATCCGGCTCGAATCCGAGCCATCGGACATCCTCGACGATCGCGTCGACGAACTCCTGGTCCTCGGCGTCGGGATTGGTGTCATCGAAGCGGAGGTTGCACGTACCGCCGTGCTCGCGGGCGATGTCGAAGTTGAGGACGATCGCCTTGGCGTGGCCCAGGTGGAGATAACCGTTCGGCTCGGGTGGGAAGCGCGTGCGGATCTCCGTCGCACGGCCCGAGGCTTTGTCGTCGAGCACCTTCGCTCGGATGAAATCGGCGGATCTGGCAGCGTGGGACATCGTTTGCCTTTCAGCTCACAGTGTTGGTTGGATTCGGTAGGCGACACCGGACGATCACTTGCAGGCTAGAGGCTCCCGATCGGATCGCCCGAGGGTTGGCGCTGGCCCTTCGTGGGTCGTCTGCGGATGGGAGGCCGGATGCGTCCGTGCGAGCGGCCACATGCCCCACCGACCTAGCCAGATGTCGGAGCCTCAACCGGCCGAATGATCGTGTCATCCGAGGAGGCGAGATCGACCGACTCAGCGAGGGTTTCGGCACCGATCCACTCCCGGTGCGGTAGAAGCGATCCGTCGGACTGCGGGAGGGACAGTGCGATGCGCTGGGTGATCTTGAGACCCATGTCCTTGCGCATCCCGTTGACCCGATGGATAGTGTCGTAGACCCGCGCCTCTAGGAGGAGCTCGTCATCGAGTTCGGTGTCGATGGCGACCGTGATCCCATCGGCAGACGCAACCGCGAGGTTATCGCCGACGATCCGGTCGATCTGGACCTCCTCAGGCGTGAGCACGTACCCGCCGACCTCGAACGAGCCGTCCGCCAACGCTGCGAACTCCCCGCTTGCCAGCAGGTCCTTGATCTTGGGTAGGTCTGAGCCGACCCGCGGACCGAGCGCACGGAAGTTCGGTCGGACAACTAGCTCGGTTCCCTCGACACCGGCGAACTTGACCTGCTTTATTCGGAGTTCGGATGCGATGAGATTGGCGTGCGCGGCAGCCTGGTCTGCTCCCTCCACCGTCATGGAGCGAAGCGGTTGCCGGGTTCGCAGCTGCTTGGATTCGCGCACTTGGCGACCGAGCTCCACGACCCGTCGGGTCGTCGCCATCGAGGCGATGAGGTTCGAGTCCACTGGTCGCTGCTCCGGCCAGCCGCTGAGGAAGACCGAGGAGGGTGCTTCCGGGCTGACCGGCCGCACGAGCCGTTGCCAAAGGTGTTCGGTAACGAAGGGCACGATCGGTGCCACGACCCGTAGCGACTGCGCGAGGCAGGTCCACAGCACTTGGAGCGCCGCAGGATCGCCGTCCCAGAATCGCCGGCGCGACAGGCGGATGTACCAGTTCGAAAGGTCGTCGACATAGTCCTCGAATGCTCGGAGGACGTCGACGGTCAGGAACTCATCGTACGCGGCGGTCGTTTCGGCGACGAGTTGGTCGGTGCGGATCAGGATCCATCGGTCGAGCGTCTCGACCTGCCGGAACGCCTCGACTGACCCCGCGGACTCCGACAACGACCGTAGATCCGGCGTGAATCCCTCGATCGAAGCGTACCGAACAAAGAACGCCGCCGAGTTCCACCAGGTCAGCAGCTTGCGGCGGATCTCATTTCCGGGGCCGAACCCGAACAGCAGATTCTGGTGCGGCGGTTGCGCGCAGTACTGCCACCGCATCACGTCGGCACCCATCTCGGCGAAGGCCTCCTCGGCGCTGATGGCGTTGCCCCAGGAGCCGTGCATCTCCCTGCCCGTCTCGTCGAGCATCTTCTCATAGGAGAGCACGGTCTTGAACGGCGCGACGCCGGTCAACGTCACCGACATGAACAGCTGGGCGTAGAACCAGAGCCTGATCTGCTCACGCATCTCGGACACCCAGTCGGCAGGGAACCACTCCTCCCAGAAGTCCTGATCGGGGAGGTCGGCATCGGTGAGTCCACGAGCCGCGCCTGTGCCGTACCCACCGTCGAGCCAGGAGAGGTTCTCCCAACCGAGAGTCGAGAACGGGACGATGCCGGCGTCGAGCCAGACG